>JAJXTJ010000059.1 GCA_021783895.1 Pseudomonadota bacterium
CCAAGCAATTCGCGATCTTCAAGAACAAGCACACCTGGTCCATGACCGTACTCTATTTGCTGACCTTCGGTTCGTTCATCGGCTTCTCGATGGCCCTGCCCCTTGCCATCACGGTGATCTTCGGCTTCCAGCACATTCCCGACCCGGTGACCGGCCTGATGACCCACACCCTCAAGAACCCCAACGCGGTGTCGGCACTCACCTACGCCTGGATCGGACCCTTCGTCGGTGCGCTGATCCGTCCGGTGGGCGGCTGGATTGCCGACAAGGTGGGCGGCTCCATCGTGACCCAGCTGATTTCCGTCGTCATGGTGGTGGCCTCCGCGGCAACTGGCTACGTGATGTTCCAAGCCTACAACTCCGCCACGCCTGAACAGTATTTCATGACCTTCATGGTGTTGTTCGTGGTGCTGTTCGCCGCCACTGGCCTGGGCAACGGTTCGACCTTCCGTACCGTGGGCGTGATCTTCGACCGCCAGCAGGCTGGCCCCGTACTGGGCTGGACTTCCGCCGTGGCCGCTTACGGCGCCTTCATCGCCCCGGTCGTGATCGGCGCGCAGATCAAGGCCGGCACCCCGCAAAACGCGATGTACGGCTTCGCCATATTTTATGCCCTGTGCCTGATCCTGAACTGGTGGTTCTACCTGCGCCTAGGTTCGGAAATCAAGAATCCGTAAATAACCAGTGAGGGGTGAGGCGTAAGGGGTGAGGTGAAAAAACACCCACGCTTCACACCTCACGCTTCACCCCTCACCGCGACTGTAAGGAGCAACAAATGAGTCACTTTCTCGACCGTTTAAAGTTTTTCGATAAAATCAAGGAGACCTTCTCCAATGACCACGGCATCGTCACCAACGAGGATCGCCAGTGGGAGGATGCCTACCGCCATCGCTGGCAGCACGACAAGGTGGTGCGCTCCACCCACGGCGTGAACTGCACCGGCGGTTGTAGCTGGAAGATCTTCGTCAAGAACGGCCTGGTGTCGTTCGAGATGCAGCAGACCGATTACCCGCGCACCCGCGACGACATGCCCAACCACGAACCGCGCGGCTGCCAGCGTGGCGCCTCCTTCTCCTGGTATCTGTACAGTCCGCACCGGGTCAAGCACCCGCTGATCCGCGGTCGCCTTCTCGACCTGTACCGCGCCGAGCGCAAGAGCGGCAAGGACGCGGTGGAAGCATGGGGTGCGATTCAGGCCGACGAGAAGAAGCGCAAGTCGTACACCGCCGTGCGCGGCCTGGGCGGATTCGTGCGCGCATCGTGGGAAGAGGTGAACGAGATCATCGCCGCCGCCAACGTGCATACCATCAAGAAATGGGGACCGGACCGTATTTTCGGCTTCTCGCCGATTCCCGCCATGTCGATGATTTCCTACGCCGCCGGGTCGCGCTACATGTCGCTGATCGGCGGTGCCTGCGGTTCTTTTTACGACTGGTACTGCGACCTGCCCGCGGCCTCCCCGCAAACCTGGGGCGAGCAGACCGACGTGCCGGAAGCCGCCGACTGGTACAACTCGACTTACATCATCATTACCGGCGCCAACCTGCCGATGACCCGCACGCCGGACGCGCACTTCGCCGCCGAGGTGCGTTACAAGGGCGCCAAGATCGTTTCGATGTCCCCCGACTATGCCGAATTCTGCAAGTTCTCCGACCTGTGGATGCCGATCAAGCAGGGCACCGACGCCGCCGCTTTCCTGGCGATGGGCCATGTGGCCCTGAAAGAGTTCTACATCGACAACCAGGACCCCTACTTCCAGACATACGCGCGCCAGTACACCGACCTGCCGATGCAGGTGCTGCTCAGGAAACAGGGCGAAGGCTACGTTTCCGACCGCAACTTACGTGCTTCCGACTTCGACGGGAACCTGGGCGAAACCAATAACCCGGACTGGAAAACCATCGTCTATGACGAGAAGAGCCAATCTTTCGTCGCACCCAACGGCTCCATCGGCTTCCGCTGGGGCGAGGAAGGCAAGTGGAACCTGCTGCCGAAGAACGCCGCCACCCAGCAAGAAATCCTGGCCGAGCTGACCTGCATCGCAGCCCGCGACGACGTGGTTTCGGTCGGCTTCCCCCACTTCGAGCCGGGCGAAGGCGACCTGCTCTACCGCAATGTGCCGGTACGCAAGGTCAAGCTGGCGAACGGCGAGGAGGCCTTGGTTTCCTCCGTGTTCGATCTGCAAATCGCCCAATACGGTATCGACCGTGGCCTGGGCGGCGCCAATGTCGCCAAGGACTACAGCGACGCCAATGTCGCCTATACCCCGGCCTGGGCCGCCAAGGTCACCAACGTCAAGGCCGCCGACATCGAGCGCACCGGCCGCGAGTTCGCCTACAACGCCTCCAAGACCATGGGCAAATCCATGGTCATCATGGGCGCGGCGATCAATCACTGGTACCACAACGACCTGGCCTACCGCTCGATCATGAACCTGCTGCACATGTGCGGTTGCGTCGGCCAGTCCGGCGGCGGCTGGGCGCACTACGTCGGCCAGGAAAAACTCCGCCCGCAAGCCGGCTGGGCGCCGATCGCCTTCGCCCTCGACTGGCACCGCCCGCCGCGCCACACCAACTCCACCTCCTACTGGTATTTCCACACCGACCAGTGGCGCTACGAGACCCTCAATGCCGACAGCCTGCTGTCACCCGCAGGCAAGGGCAAGAACAAGGGCAATTCGCTGGCCGATTACAACGTCAAGGCAACCCGCATGGGCTGGCTGCCGTCCATGCCGAACTTCAACCGCAACCCGATCGAGCTGGCAGAGGAAGCCATGAAGAGCGGCGCCACCGACGAAGCGGGCGTTTCCAAATACGTCGCCGCGCAGATGAAATCCGGCGCGCTGGACGTGGCTTACGCCGACCCGGACAACCCGGTCAACTGGCCGCGCAACCTGTTCGTGTGGCGGGCCAACCTGATCGGATCATCCGCCAAGGGCCACGAGTATTTCCTCAAGCACCTGCTCGGCGCGCAGAACGGCGTACTGCAGGAATCCGGCGCAGGGCGCGACAACAAGGAAGTCAAATGGCATGAGGATGCCCCGATCGGCAAGCTCGACCTGATGGTGGACATCAATTTCCGCCTGAATTCCACCGGCGCGTACTCCGATATCGTCCTGCCGACCGCGACCTGGTACGAGAAGAACGACCTCAATACCACCGACATGCACCCCTTCATCCACCCGCTGTCGGAAGCGGTGTCGCCGGGCTGGGAATCCAAGTCCGACTGGCAGATCTTCAAGGCAATCGCCAGGAACTTCTCGACGCTGGCCGAAAAACATCTCGGCACCAGGAAGGGAGGAGTCGCGCTGCCGATGCAGCACGATTCGGCCGCCGAACTGGCGCAACCCTTCGGCCAGGTAACGGACTGGAAACGGGACGGCGTGGACCCGATTCCCGGCAAGACCATGGCGATCATCAAGCTGGTCGAGCGCAATTTCGGCGATACCTACCGCAAGTTCATCGCGTTGGGGCCGTTGATGACCAAGCTCGGCAACAACATCAAGGGCGTCGACTGGAACACCGATCAGGAGTACGAAGAGCTCAAGAAGTGCAACTACACCGTGAAAGAGCCGGGCGTTTCCTTCGGCATGCCTTCCCTTGAGGAAGACATCAGCGTCTGCGACGCGGTAATGCGCATGGCGCCGGAAACCAACGGCGAGGTAGCGCACAAGGCGTGGACGGCGATGACCAAGAAGACCGGCATCGACCATCACCACCTGTATGCCGGCCGCCATGAGGACAAGTTCACCTTCCGCGACATCCAGGCCCAGCCGCGCAAGATCATCACCGCGCCGACCTGGTCAGGCATCGAGTCGGAAAAGGTGTCGTACACCGCCGGTTACACCAACATTCACGAGCACATTCCGTTCCGCACCCTGACCGGCCGCGCTCATTTCTACCAGGATCACGAGTGGATGCTGGACTTCGGCGAAGGCTTCTGCGCCTATAAACCGATGGTGGATCTGGGCGAGCTCGATTCCCTCCCTAAAGCCGTCACCAACAAGCCGCATCTCAAGTTGAACTGGATTACGCCGCACTCCAAGTGGGGCATCCACTCCTCCTACCAGGACAACCTGCGCATGCTGACGCTGTTCCGCGGCGGGCCTTACATCTGGGTATCCGAGGATGACGCCAAGTCCATTGGTCTCGAAGACAACGACTGGGTGGAGGCGGTCAACCACAACGGGACGACCGTGGCTCGCGCCGTGGTCTCGCAGCGGGTTCCTTGCGGCATGGCGATGATGTACCACGCCCAGGAAAAGAACATCAACGTGCCGGGTTCGCCCTCCACCGGCAAGCGCGGCGGCATTCTGAATTCGGTGACCCGCGTCATCATCAAGCCGACCAACATGATCGGCGGCTATGCGCAGCTGTCCTACGGCTTCAACTACTACGGCACGGTGGGTTGCCAGCGCGACACCATGGTGGCGCTGCACAAGATCGCGGACAAGGACGTGGACTGGCTCGAGCGTCCACTCACACCGGAACGGGAAGCCGCACTCAACCCGCCCGGAATCGGCCCGCGCTAACGCGGTGAGGAGTTAGGGGTGAGGAGTGAGGAGTAAAACCTCCCCTCGTCCCGCGAGAGAAAAGGATAAGGGTGGGGTAGTGGTGAATGGGGGTTACTCCTCACTCCTCACCCCTCACCCCTCACAGGAGAAAAAACATGAAAATCAGAGCACAATTCGCATTTGTCTTCAATCTGGACAAATGTATCGGTTGCCACACCTGCTCGGTGACGTGCAAGAACGTGTGGACCAACCGCAAGGGCGTGGAATACGCCTGGTTCAACAACGTCGAGTCCAAGCCCGGCATCGGCTATCCCAAGCAGTGGGAAAACCAGGAAGTCTGGAAAGGCGGCTGGACGCTGGTCGACGGCAAGCTGGAACTGAAATCCGGCGGGCGCGCATCGAAGCTGATGAACATCTTCGCCAACCCGGACATGCCTCAGATCGACGACTACTACGAGCCGTTTACCTACAATTACGCCCGCCTGCAGAATGCCCCTCTGTCCGAAGCCGCGCCGACAGCCCGCCCGATTTCACAGATCGACGGCAGCCCGATGGAAAAGATCACCTGGGGCCCGAACTGGGAAGACGACCTTGCCGGCGAGAATGCGAAGCGCAGCAAGGACCAGAACATGCACAACATCCAGAAGGAGATGTACGGCCAGTTCGAGAACACCTTCCACATGTACCTGCCGCGCATCTGCAACCACTGCCTGAACCCGGCGTGCGTGGCGGCCTGTCCGTCCGGCTCGATCTACAAACGGGAAGAAGACGGCATCGTGCTGGTGGACCAGGACAAATGCCGCGGCTGGCGGATGTGCGTCAGCGCCTGCCCGTACAAGAAAGTGTTCTACAACTGGGAATCCGGCAAGGCCGAGAAGTGCATCGGCTGCTATCCGCGCGTCGAGTCCGGCATGCCGACGGTGTGCTCCGAGTCCTGCGTCGGGCGCATCCGCTACAACGGCATCATGCTCTACGACGCCGACATGATCGATACCCTGGCCAGCACGCAGAACGAAAAGGACCTGTACGAAGCCCAGTGCAAAATCTTCCTCGACCCCAACGACCCCGCCGTGATCGCCCAGGCGCGCAAGGACGGGATCTCGGAAGACTGGCTGATCGCCGCCCAGAAGTCGCCAATCTACAAGATGGCCATAGCCTGGAAGATCGCCTTCCCGATGCACCCCGAGTTCCGCACCCTGCCGATGGTCTGGTACGTGCCCCCGCTGTCCCCTGTGCAATCCCAGATCGACCAGGGCAATCTGCCGGTCGGCCCGGACGGCGCGATCCCGCTGTCCGGCACGATGCGCCTGCCGATCCAGTACCTCGCCAACCTGCTCACCGCAGGCAACGAAGCACCCGTCGAGCGCGCACTGAACCGCCTCATCGCCATGCGCAGCTACCAGCGTTCGGTGCATGTGGAAGGCATCGCCGACACCCGCGCCCTGGATGCCGCCGGCATCACCGAAGACATGGCCAAGGAGATGTACCGTTACCTGGCCATTGCCAATTATGAAGACCGCTTCGTCATTCCCACCGGGCATGCGGAAGTGGACCTGGATGATGCCCATGGCTTCCAGGGCCAGAACGGCTTCACCTTCGGCAATGACAGCTCGCGCGGAATATCCAAGATCAGTCTGTTCCCTCGGCGCCGCAAGGAATCCATGGAACCCAGCGATCTTGCCCCGTCCGCAGACGACCGATAAGAGGAGAAAATCATGACCATCTACAAGCTGTTATCGGTGCTGCTGGAATACCCGGACCGGGAATTCTTCGACAACCTGCCGGAGATCCGGCAGGCGCTGGACGAATGCCTGGACATCAACGATGAGGAACGTGCAGTGGTGCGGAAACACCTGGCGCAGCTGGAAAAAAGGGATCTCACGAAAATCCAGGCGGACTACGTGCAGACCTTCGACCTCACCCCGCAGCACAGCCTGCACCTGACGCATCATCTGTTCGGAGACGACAAGAACCGCGGCCCGGCGCTGATCGATCTGTCCGAACTGTACAAGGACTACGGGGTGGGGGTTGCCGGCAACGAACTGCCGGACTACCTGCCGTTGATTCTGGAGTTCGTTGCTTACCAGGAAGACACGGATGCCGAGACGTTTCTCAGCGACGCCGTCAAGGTATTCGGCGTGCTGGCGTCCAACCTGGAAAAAGCAAACAGCAATTACGCGCCGCTGGTGCGCATTATCGAGAATCGGGCGAGCCTGACCCGGCTCGCCGCATAAGGAGTCAACCATGAACCTGCACAACTTCGTTTTCGGGGTCTACCCCTACATCGCCCTCACCGTGTTCGTGCTGGGCAGCTGGATTCGTTTCGACCGGGAGCAATACACCTGGAAGAGCGACTCCAGCCAGCTGCTGTCCAAGGCCAACATGCGCGTGGCCAGCAACCTGTTCCACGCCGGCGTCATTGCCATTTTCTTCGGCCATGCCATTGGTCTGCTCACCCCGCACTCCTGGTTCCAGGCCATGGGCGTGTCCGACATGCAGCACCAGTACCTCGCCATCAGCGCCGGCGCAGTTTTCGGCGGCGCGGGCTTTATCGGCGGCGCCGTGCTCTGGCTGCGGCGCATGT
>JAJXTJ010000060.1 GCA_021783895.1 Pseudomonadota bacterium
GTCACCCAATGGGTGAATGGCTTGGCCTGTTCAAGTTTTTGATTTGTTTCGTGTCTTTCGTGATTTTCGTGGATCAATCAAGGTTTTTAGGTTTATTGCTACAAAAAATTGCTTGCCTGCACCTCATTCTTGTAGTACTTTTTCCGCCTAGTGTTTGGCTGATCCAAATCAATTCTTGGTAGTGGTTGCTCGCCAACCGTCAATCCTGCCAATTTAATAATGGGAGAGTAATTATGCAAGGAATGGGCGGCATCAAAAAATTGGCAATGGCTTCCGCAATCGCCGGAGCCATGGCGCTGGCGGGGTGTGGCGGCGGTGGCGGCGGCAGCTCCGCGCCTTCGACGACTCTCTCCGGCACGGCGGCCGGCGGTGCGCCCGTCATCGGCACCGTCCTCGTTACCGACAGCTTGGGCAACCACACAAGCGGAAACATAGACACGACTGGCCACTACTCGGTCGACGTCAGCGGCATGACCGGCCCCTTCGTGCTGAAGGCGTCGGGTACGGTGGGCGGCACCAACGTCACCTACTACTCCGCCGCCACGCAAGCGGACGTGGGCGGTACGGTTGATGTCACGCCCTTCACCGACCTGATTGTGTCGAACATCGCCGCCACAATGGCTTCGAACTATTTTGTCGATGGAGTAACTGGCGCCAGTATTAACGGCCTGTCGATTACGCCTGACAAACTGGCCGCCGCCGAATCGGCGCTGCATGCCAAGCTGCTGCCGGCACTCCATGCCATGAACATCAGCGACACCCTCGACCTGTTGCGGGCCTCGTTCGCGGCCGACCATTCCGGTCTTGATCTGGCTCTTGACCAGATCAAGGTCGAGACAGATTTGGCAACGAATATTGCCACGCTTAAATATGCCGCTACTACTATCGGTCAAGACAACGTCACAGTCGCAGACAACGTCCACCTCACATATGATAATGCCGTCGTCACCACGACGCCAGGGATGGCTACGGCAGGGACCGACTTGCAGGCGGTAGTTACACAACTCAACGGTTTCGCCGCCTTGTTTGCCACTGGCCTCCCCAGCATAAATACGATAACGAACGCCGGCGTTTTCGACTCCGGCGCCGGCTTCATGATGGGCGGTCAAACTTTTGCTGAGTTTGCCAGCGATATGTCTACCAATCCGAAAGTGATCGGTATGAAATTCAGCAATGTGGCCATTTCTCTTGATGCTTCGGGCACTACAGGCACCCTGACGGCAGACATCTCATCCAATAACGCCACCTTCGCCGACACAATCCAACTGGTGATGGCCAAGGGGGCAAATGGCGCGTGGCTAATAGAGGGCGATCGCCGGATCGCCGATATCAAGGTCACAGCCCAGGCGCAACTGAATCTGTGGACTAATATAAACAATCTGGGGATAAAAACATCGGGTCAATCCACGGAGAGTGGCATCTGGGTCAATATTGATCCCCACTTCTACAACGCCAATAACGTGAATGCAATGGCCGTCTCCGCAGTGGTCACCGGGCCAGGTCTGCCGGCGAACGGCGTGACCATGGTTCAGGACACGCAAAATACCTGGTTCGATGTGCAGGGGATGGGAAGCAATAATATAATTCCCGAATGCGGGATGCCAGTTGATGTTCCCAACGGGCCAATTACCCCTGTGACTCAGTGTGTCACCATTGCCCAGGCAGTGGACAACAGCGTATATACCGTTGTCCTGGAAGACGCCAACGGCAACCCTCTCAATGGCGCCAGCTACACGCTGACTTTGCCGAAACAGCCCTACGCAACCAGCGCGCTTACAAATGCGATGTTCCCGAGCATCACGTCCGTCCAGATTGGTGGAGCGGACATCACCCCCGATATGATGATGAACGGCCAGTCTGTCACTGTCAACTGGACCATGCCTGCGGGACTGATGTCCAAGAATGTGGATATCTGGGGGAATACGGCAAGTGGTTCAGCCTACAACAACCTTAACAAGGATCTCCAAGGCACGGCCACCCAGGCCATTTTCGGTTTGGGCAACCCGAACCCGGGGGCAAACGGGACGGTAACCAGCGCAGGGGTCTGGCTCAGCGGTGTTGACACCTATGGCCGCATACTGGCCGTTAGCAAGTCGGTTTGTACTGGCTGTTAGCAAGCCGATTTCTGTCCAATAGCGGTCCCCGGAATATCGGCGGGCCACGCGCCCCGGAATGCCTTTGTGCTTCCGGGGCGTTTTCTTTGATGGGTTTGGCCTTGCTCGCCAGGGCCTTGAAATCCGGAATGCCGAAACTTATACGGCTTCTTCTTCCGCCTGCTGTTGCAGCGCCCACATGTGCGCGTACACGCCTTCACTTGCCAGCAATTCCGGGTGCCGTCCGCGTTCGATGATGCGCCCGGCGTCCATGACCAGGATTTCATCGGCTTCGACCACGGTGGAAAGCCGGTGCGCGATGATCAGGCTGGTGCGGCTGCGGGCGATCTCCTCCAGCTCGGCCTGGATGGCTTTTTCGGTTTTGGTGTCGAGCGCGGAGGTGGCTTCGTCCAGGATCAGGATCGCCGGATTCTTCAACAGGGTGCGGGCGATGGCGACGCGCTGCTTTTCGCCGCCGGAGAGCTTCAGGCCGCGTTCGCCGACCATGGTGTCCCAGCCTTGCGGCAGGCTTTCGATAAAGTCCAGGATGTGCGCGGCCCGGGCGGCGGCGATGACCTCCCCGCGCGCGGCATCGGGGCGGCCATAGGCGATGTTGTAGTAAATGCTGTCGTTGAACAGCACGGTGTCCTGCGGCACCACGCCGATGGCGGCGCGCAGGCTGTCCTGGCCGACCTGGCGGATGTCCTGGCCGTCGATCCGGATGCTGCCCCCATTGACGTCATAGAAGCGGAACAGCAGGCGCGCCAGGGTGGATTTGCCTGCGCCGCTGGCGCCTACCGCGGCCACGGTCTTCCCTGCCGGGACAGTGAAGCTCACATCCCGCAGAATCGGGCGGTCGGCGTTGTAGGCGAAGCTGACGTGCTCGAACTTCACTTCGCCGCCCAGCACGGCCAGCGGGCGCGCATCCGGCGCATCTTCCACTTCCCTGGGACGATGCAGCAGGGTGAACATGCGTTCCACGTCGGTCATGGATTGCTTGATCTCGCGGTACATCACGCCGAGAAAGCTCAAAGGCTGGAACATCTGCAACAGGAAGGCGTTGACCATGACCAGGTCGCCCAGCGTGAGCGTGCCTGCCACCACGCCGTTCGCCGCGCGCAGCACCATCAGGGTGACGCCGATGGCGATGGTGCCGGCCTGCGCCGCATTCAGCAGGCCGAGCGAACGCTGGGATTGCAGGGCCACCCGCTCCCACTCCGCCAGGCTGGCGTCGTAGCGCGCCGCCTCGTAGCGCTCGTTGCCGAAATACTTCACCGTTTCGTAGTTCAGCAGGCTGTCGATGGCGCGGCCATAGGCTTCGGAATCCAGCGTATTGGCGCGGCGCACGAACTGCGTGCGCCAGTCGGTAATGGTCACGGTAAAACCGATATACGCCGCCAGCGTCACCAGCGTAATCAGGCCGAACACCCAGTCCAGCTTGACGAACAGGATCACCGCCACCATCAGGATTTCCAGCACGGTGGGCGTGATGCGGAACAGCAGAAAGCCCACCAGGCTGGAGATCGCCTTGGTGCCGCGCTCGATGTCGCGGGTGATGCCGCCGGTCTGGCGCTCCAGATGAAAGCGCAGCGACAGCGCATGCAAGTGCTGGAACACCGCCATGCTCACCCGGCGCATGGCGCGCTGCGTGACCTTGCCGAACACTACGTCGCGCAGGTCGGCAAACGTGGTGCTGGCAAAGCGCAACAGGCCGTAAGAGATGATCAGTGTCAGCGGCAAAACCAGATTGGTGCGCGATTTGTCCAGCGCGTCGATGATCTCCTTCAGCACCAGCGGCACCATCACCGCAGCCAGCTTTGCGCCGATCAACAAGGCCAGCGTCAGCAACACCCGCCCGCGAAACTCCCACAGATAGGGGAACAGGCGGCCGATCGAACGCAGATTGGCTTCACCGGGCTGGGGCGTTGTTCTGGAATGGGAG
This sequence comes from Pseudomonadota bacterium, assembly GCA_021783895.1. The sequence goes on from JAJXTJ010000060.1 coordinate 4,036, forward strand.
TGCTCGGATAGGGACATCGGGTTTTATCCTAAAATAGCATTTTAGCCACGGGGCATACGGGGTGCACGGGGAAGAGCTATGTAACATACGGATTTTACCCCGTGATTCCCGTGTGCCCCGTGGTTAATTGATTTTTCAGGATTATTTTACATCGCACAAAATATGCCCAACTTCGCTTTACCTTGCCGCCACAGGGGTTAATAATTCGATCAAGGTCGCACATAAAGGAGCCTCGCCATGAGCCACAAGCATAGCAGCCTGCTACGCGCCATCTTCCATGACCCGATCAGCGCCAACATCCACTGGCGCGAAATCGAATCCCTGCTGCATCATCTGGGCGCCAGCGTCGCTTCCGCGCACGGCGCACGCTTTCATGTGACACTGAACGGCTTCGAGGAATTCCTGCACCACCCCCACCAGAGCAGTGTCTGCGACAAAATGCTGATCAAGCAGTTGCGCGAATTTCTCGCCCGCGCCGGGGTGACGCCGTCGAGTTACGAGAACGACGCATAATCTCTTTGGGTCAAATTCTCCACCACCTGCGTTGTTTGTTGTCATCCCGAACGAAGTGAGGGATCTCAAGATTCCTCGCCATGCCCGGAATGACAGGGAATAGGGCCGAGTCGCGATGCGGTGGGTGGGCGGTCAGCTTATCCGCCAGCCCGCTTGACGACCCAGCCCTGCTTCTTGAGAGCTTCGGTCACCCGCTCGCAGTGATCGCCCTGGATTTCAATCACCCCGTCCTTCACCGTGCCGCCGGAGCCGCACGCTATTTTGAGCTGCTTGCCCAGTTGAGCGAGCAGAAGCGCATCCAGCGTGAGCCCCTTGATCAGGGTAACGCCTTTTCCTTTGCGGCCCTTGGTCTCCTCGACGATGCGCACGATGCCGTCAGACACCGGCAGGGTTGCCTTCCGGCTGCAAACACACTCGGCAAGGGGTTTCCGGCACCCAGGACACATTTTGCCGCGCTCGGTGGAATAAACCAGGCCGCCTGTTGTTTTATGGTTTTTCATGATATTTCGATGGCATTGTCAGCTCTCCTGCCGCTATTGTAGCGCCGCAGCGGGAGCCGCGACAAAACCTTGTCTGGATACTTGCTATATTGGTAGAGAGTTAACTATTTGCGAGAGTGACGATGAGCCGCTTGATTTGTAATTATCCCGCCTGGCGGAGCATGGCTGTGGCGGCGCTGTTGGCGGTGGTGCTGCCCGTCATGGCGGGCGACAAAAAACAGGAGGGCAGAATCATGATGTTGACATCGACGGTGTTTTTCCAGGGCGGCATGATCCCGCAGCGTTATACCTGCGATGGGGCGGATGTTTCTCCGCCGCTTTCCTGGTCGGGATTGCCAGCCGGAACAAAAAGTCTGGCGCTGATCGTGGATGATCCCGATGCGCCCGATCCGGCAGCGCCCAGGATGGTCTGGGTGCATTGGGTGCTGTACAACCTGCCGCCCGTTGCGGCTGAATTGCCTGAAGGCGTTCCGGCAAAGGCGCTGCCGCAGGGGACGTTGCAAGGGGTGAACGACTGGCAGCGCACGGGTTACAGGGGGCCTTGCCCGCCCGTGGGACGCCACCGCTATTTTTTCAAGCTGTATGCGCTATAGGTTGTTGCCTGAGCCACGGCGCCACCCCGCACCACGATCTCCTCGGAAGGATAAATGCTCATGGCCTGCCCGCCGGCCGGAACCATTATCGCCTGGCCGCCGCGACGGGTGATGAAGCGCACATCCCCATTCACGTCCACCCGGTAATAGCCGGTACGATCGATGGTGAACACCGCATTGGGCGTATCCACCTCCACCAAAAAGCCCGTGGAAAGCGTGCGCAGATCGAAGGACACGCGACCGGAAGTGATTTTGAACTGAACGAAATCGGATGTCTGGTTGACGAGCGTGAGCTGCGTATCGCCGTCGGCACGGACAAAGGCCCGGCCCCCCATCTGGAGTTCAAGGTCGCCGTCCCTGCCGACATAGAGCGCATCGCCGGCGGCAAGCGGCGTATTCGTTTGCGCCTCCATCCAGTCTTCCGCGCCCAGGCGCGAAAAAGAGACATTCCCTTCGACGTAACTCAGGCGCAAGGGACTGGCCGCCGCTTCCTGATTCTCCTCCTGAGCGAGGGCGGGGAGACTGCTCGTGATGACGAGCAACAAAACGGAAAGAGCCGCGATCGTTCTGGACAATGGGAACATGGGTGTCGCCTTGGGTAGCCGGGAATATTTTCCTGGGGTTGCGCGCCGTAAGCCTGGCGCGGGGAGATAGCAAAATAACGTTGCAGCCCGGAGAAAGTTGACGTTACGACCGGAAGGCCGACTGGCAGGGTGGCGCTCGCGGATCATTTGCACACGCTGTCAATCGCGATGGCGATGTGGTGATCCACAAGGTGGGCGCCCGCCCAAGTGGCAAGCCCGACCGTTTTGATGCCGCTCGCGGCAAGGCTGACGTAAATTGGCGGACCGACGACCTGATGGCGCTGTTGCGCGGCGAGGACTGAATGCTGCTGGTCGATACCAACGTGCTGGTCGATCGGCCAATTGCGCGCTCAGTCCAGGATACATCGGCTGGCGATCAATCCGATCATCTACTCCGAACTGTCGCTGACGTTCTCTGCTGTGGAAGCACTGGATCAGACCCTCGATGAGCTGGGCTTGGTCATGATCGAAATTCCGCGTCCGGCCCTGTTTCTCGCCGGCAAGGCGTTTGTGCGCTACCGCCGGCAAGGGGGTAGCAAGAGTAATGTCCTCGGTGATTTTTTTATCGGTGCGCACGCGGCTGTGTCGGGGTATACGGTTCTGACCCGGGACACACGGCGTTACACGTCCTATTTCCCCAGCGTCATCCTGATCGCACCGGAAATATCCGGGTGAACAAGCCATGAACCTTGAACCTGAAAAATTTAGTTAGCCACAGAGAACACAGAGTTCCTGGAGGAAAAACAAAAGCTTAATGGATCGTCGCCGGTCACCCATTGGGTACAAAAAGCGCTGGCTGTAACCCATTGTTCTCTCTGTGTTCTCTGTGCCCTCTGTGGCTTGAACTGAGGTTTCCAGGTT
>JAJXTJ010000061.1 GCA_021783895.1 Pseudomonadota bacterium
TTGCCCGGTTCGACCTTGGTAACCTTGGCGTTGCAGATCCACTTGATGTGGCGGTCGCGCATGACGGATTCCATCATCCCTTTGGAGTCGCCTACACCGCCCAAGCCGAGATGGCCGATGTAGGGCTCGGCAGTGACGAAGGTCATCGGCACCTTGTCGCGGATCTTGCGCTTGCGCAGGTCGGTGTCCATGATCATGGCGAATTCATAGGCAGGACCATAGCAGGAAGCCATTTGCACGGCGCCCACGACGACCGGGCCCGGATCCCGTATGAACTGGTCCCAAGCCTTGCCGGCTTCCACCGCGTGATCGACGTGGCAGATGGAATGCGTGTTCTTGCCTGGCCCCATGCCTTCCACTTCGTCGAATGCGAGTTTCGGGCCGGTGGCGATGACGAGGAAGTCATAGTCGACGATTTGGCCGTCGGCCAGTTCAACCTGATTTTTTTCGGGGTGAACGCGCTTCGCCGGTGTCGCGATCAAGATGATGCCCTTGCGCTCGAAATAGGGCGCGATGGAAATAGTGATGTCTTCCTTGGTGCGCCAGTTGACGGCAACCCAGGGGTTGGAAGGGACGAATTGAAATAGCGGAGATTCCGAAATGACGGTGACCTTGTCTTCGGGGCGAAGTTTCTCCCGCATTTCGTACGCGCACGACATGCCGCCAATGCCTGCGCCGAGAATGATGATATGTGCCATTATGCACAGTTCCTTTATTTAAGTTGAGAGTTTTTCCGGGGTGTCATTTTTTTTTGGGAGTAATCCCAAATTACCAGACGAAAATTCTGGCCATCGCCTCAAGTCCTTCGTCCACGATGACTTGCAGGTCTTCCGGCGCATCCTCGCTTTCCATCGCCAGGCTGGTATAGGCTGACAGGGATTTCAGCGCGCAGGCGATCTTGGCGACTTCGCTGGCAGTAGCCGCGTCCATTTTGACGCCTTCTTGCAGTATCCAATTTGCGGCCATATTGTTTCTCCTTAATTAAGGGGTTGCGATATACCTGTTAGCAATCGGCGTGCCATGACGCATTGCGTTGATTATTAATGGTATTAAATCATCGTAATTTTTGTGATGACAGGCTGTCATGTCAATGTGACAGTATAGTCAATTATAAAACGAATGTTTTATCAGCCTGAATGAACTAACAACTTTTTGATTTACAGGGGATACCAGGCATGGTTATACTGTGTCATGACAATCTGTCATGAGGGAGTGCCAAAATGAACGATCTTTCTCTCGACCTGCAATCCCTGATCAATATCCAGGAAAATCCATTCGTCCTGATCAATAAGGATTACCGCGTGGTTTCAGCAAACCATGCTTATTGCCAGGTATATGGGTTGAGTCCGAATGAGATTGTGGGCCGCTTGTGCCACGAAATTTCCCATCATTCCTCCGTTCCCTGTCACGAGAACGGCGAAGTCTGTCCACACCAGAAGGTATTTGCAACCGGTGAGGCTTGCCAGGTGCTGCATATTCATTATGACAATCACAACCGTGCCGAGCGGGTGCGCCTCAAAGGGTATCCGATTCACGGGCGGGACGGATGCCTTTACCTGGGCGAGGCCATCGTGCGGTTGGGATCTTCGGAAGACCTGGATTGCGACGAGATGCGCATGATCGGTCATTCGCCCGCCTTTCTGGCGTGTGCGGACAAGTTGGTGCGTGTGGCCGAGTCGGACGCGCCGATACTTCTGTACGGGGAAAGCGGCGTCGGCAAGGAACTGGCTGCGGAATTGGTGCACAAGCAATCTCCCCGCTGTGAACATCCGTATGTCTCGATCAATTGCGCGGCTATTGCCGAATCGATGTTCGAGAGCGAATTCTTTGGCCACGAGCGAGGGGCTTTTACGGGCTGTGTCGGACGCAAACAAGGGCTGTTTGAACTGGCGGATGGCGGCACGCTGTTTCTCGACGAAATCGGGGAAATCCCTCTTTCCATGCAACCCAAGCTCCTGCGCGTGCTGGAAACCGGAGAATTCCGCCGGGTGGGGGGGACGGTAAACCTGACGGCGGATGTGCGGATAGTTTCCGCCACCAACCGTAATTTGCTGGAGCGGGTGGACCAGGGGTTGTTCCGCGAGGATCTGTATTACCGGATCGCCGGCATCGATGTGACGCTTCCATCGTTGCGCGAGCGCCGTCTGGATATTCCCGCGCTGGCCGATGCGTTGCTTGCCCGTATCAGCGGGGCGGGGAAGAATGTTCCGAAACTTGCCGCAGACGCCATTTCACGCCTGACGAGCTACGATTATCCCGGCAATGTGCGCGAGTTGCGTAATATTTTGCAGAAGGCGGTTGCCTTGTCCGGCAAGGGGATAATTCATGCCCGGCATATTCAATTTGACAGCCTGAACGAGGAAAAAGCCCCGACGGTGACGCGGACCGGGGTCCCCGCAGGCAAACCGGTATCCCCCTCCATAGCGGATGCCACGGCAACCCTTTCTATCGAGGAAATGGAAATCCGCCATATTGGCGCATTGCTGGAGCATCACGGCGGCCATCGGCGCACGGTGGCGGATCTTCTCGGCATCAGCGAGCGTACGTTGTACCGCAAGTTGAACCGCTACGGGCTGCATTCGGAGAAGTAAGGGCCATAAACCATGGACAGCATCATCAAGGACCGGCTTCTCACCCTGTTTCCGGCGCTACGTGATGTCCCAGCCGGTCTGTGGCGGCGGATTGAGCAGGAGACCGCCTATATCGAAGCGCCGGCGGGAGCGATGCTGTTCGAGTCGCGCGGTCCGTGCCAGGCTTTCCCGATGCTGTTGTCGGGCTCGGTGCGCGTGACCAAGGCCGGGGCGAACGGGCGCGAAATCCAGCTTTACCGCGTTCTGCCCGGCGAAAGCTGCATTATCACCAGCAGCTGTTTGTTGGGCAGCGTTGTCTACCCGGCGCGTGGCGTGGCGGAACATGACTTGACGGCGGTGATGGTGCCGAGGGCGTTGTTTACCCGGTTGATCGAGCAGCATCCGCCCTTTCGCGCGGTTATTTTCAACCTGTTCGGCGAACGCCTCGCCGACTTGATGCAACTGGTGGAGGAAGTGGCCTTTCACAGGCTCGATCAGCGTTTGGCGGCGCTGCTGCTGGCGAAGGGCGAAATCGTCAATGCCACCCATCAGGGTCTGGCGGACGAGCTTGGCAGCGTGCGCGAAATGATCAGCCGGCTGCTGAAGAATTTTCAGGATCAGGGTCTGGTCGCGCTGGGCCGGGAACAGATCCGGATTCTCGATGTGGACGAGCTGCGCAACGTTGCGCAGGCTTCGTCGTGAATCTGGAAAAGTCAGTTTAAACCCCAATTAACTGGCAGCAATCGCCTGTTCATGCAATAATGCAATTCAACTTCATTATTGCATGGATATCGCAAAGCCATGTTTCATCGCCAAATGGCCGCTACGCTGCTGGATCGCAGCCAGCGACAACCTGTCGTCACGGTAACTGGGCCAAGGCAGTCCGGCAAAACCACTTTGTGCCGGGAAACGTTTCCCGACAAACCCTATGCCAATCTGGAGCGCCCCGATACCCGTGAGTTTGCACGCTCCGATCCGCGGGGCTTTCTGCGCCAGTACCCCGAAGGCGCGATAATCGATGAAATCCAGCGTGTTCCCGAACTGCTTTCCTGGATTCAAGTGCAGGTGGATGAAAATTCTTCACCGGGACAGTTCATCCTCACCGGAAGCCAGCAATTCGAGCTTAGCCGTAGCGTCAGTCAGTCGCTGGCTGGGCGTACTGCGCTGCTCAGATTGCTACCGCTGTCGATTGCCGAACTTCTGCCCAGCCATGGGGTATTGGATGTGGATAGCCTGCTTCATCTTGGCGGTTATCCGCGCATTCACCGCGATGGACTTGATCCCGCCATGGCGCTGGGTGATTATTTCGAGACATACGTCCAGCGCGACCTACGAGAGTTGATCCAGATTCGCAACCTAAGCCTGTTCGAGAAATTTGTCCGTCTTGCCGCCGGGCGCACTGGGCAGCTTCTCAACCTGCAAGCACTGGCTGCGGATGTGGGCGTTTCCGGGCATACGGCGCGAGAGTGGATGACGATGCTCGAAGCTTCGTTCATTGTTTTTCTGCTGCCGCCATGGTTTGCCAATATGGGCAAACGCCTTGTCAAATCGCCGAAAATCTATTTTTGCGATGTAGGACTGGCTGCATGGTTGATGGGCATTACTGCCCGCGACCACTTGGCGGCACACCCCCTGCGCGGCAATCTTTTCGAAAATCTGATCGTGCTGGAAGTGTTGAAGTGTAGATACAACGCCGGGCTATGCACCAATCTCCATTTCTACCGTGACAGCAGTGGTACCGAAGTCGATCTGGTACTTGAGGAGGGCAATTCCCTGACGCTGGCTGAAATCAAATCGGCACAAACCTTCGCCAGCGATGCACTTCGCCCACTTGAACGTGTCCGCCACGCCTTGGCCGAGCGCGTCCCGGAGCCGTGTTGATCAATGGCGGTAATGAGCGTCAAACGCGTAGCGAGCTTGAAATTGTGCCCTATTTCGGTGTGGCGGAATGGTTGCAACGAACAGTGTGACCAAAGTCACAGACATTCGGTGTCATCGTGCCTATGATTTAACCACAGAAACATTTTTTGACTGGAGGATGTGAATATGAAAGCAAATGTAGGTGGAATCGATAAAGTCTTGCGTATTGTGGCCGGTGTGGCGCTGCTGGGTCTGGGTTTTGCCGGCGTGTTGCCGCTGTGGGTTGGCCTGATCGGCATCGTGCCGCTGGCTACCGGGCTGATGAACTGGTGCCCGGCCTACAGCCTCTTCGGCTTGAGTACTTGCCCGATGGAAAAGAAGTAAATTTCCCTTGCCGTAAAAATGGGGGCGCCGAAATTATGGCGATGGGTTGAAAACTTGGGTTAAAACCGGGGTCCACGGAACGCTTACCACGAAAGATCCAAACATGGTCAAAAAAAGCCGGCGCCACACTTTCCGTGCCCGTCTGAAGGAATTCGTTCTGCCGCCGATCGATGATGGCCTGGTGCTTGGCAGGCGATCCCCAATCGGCCACGTTGCGGTGGGCAAGGCCCTCAGCCTCCTTACTACCACGCAGTTCGAGCATGTGCTGGTGGAGGATGACGTGATCGGGGATGTCCTGGTGCGTAGCGCCATCCTCCGCAAGATCAGCCCGGAACAACTCAGGCGCTTCGTGCTGGAAGAAATCAAACCGCTGATGGGACCGGAAGAAATCATCCATCTCAATCTGGAAATCGAGATCGAAATAGATCAGGAACATCAGTAATGTCAGACCTGAAGGCAGGAGATTGTCTTTGCGCCCGCCAGACGCGGGTGGGTGCCTTTCAACGCTACCGGGATATTGTTGGAGGTGGCATTGAGCCCGCCAGGGTGTTTGCTGTGTTCTCCGAAGAGGGTATTTTCATGGGACTGGTGGAGGAGCGACAAGCCGCGCTTTTCCCGGGTCGGATTTTTGCCGATCTCCTGGTACGCCGCCAGCCGGCGCTATTGCAGCCCGATGTCGGCATGGAAGCCATCCTGCAACGTCTGGGCGAGGAGCGCGTCGACTACTTGCCAGTGGCAAGTGAAGATGGACAATTTATCGGCGTGGTATCCATGCTCAGTGTATTTTCCACGCTTAGCCAGCGCGAGCAAGGTTTGAGCAAGGATCGCGAACAGTTAATCGCGCAACTGCAATGCGAGCTGGAAAACCGCCAGGTGGCGGCAAGCGTATTCGACGCCACCAGTGAGGGCATCATGGTGACGGATGCCGACAACCACATTCTGCAGGTAAACAGGGCCTTCACCCAAACCACCGGATTCAGCGAAAAGGAAGCCATCGGAAAAACCCCGGAACTGCTGAAATCCGGTCGGCATGGTCATGAATTTTACCAGTTGATGTGGCGCTCGCTACAGGAAAATGGCGCTTGGGAAGGAGAAATCTGGAACCGCCGCAAAAGCGGCGACGTTTACCCCGAATGGCTGCACATCAATGTGGTACCCGACGAGTCGGGAAAGGTGCGGTATTACGCCGGGGTATTTTCAGACATTACGCAACATCAGGAACTGCGGGCCAAACTGCTCCACCTCGCATACCACGATGTCCTGACCGACCTGCCCAACCGCCAGTTGTTCATGGATCGTCTGGAACAGACTATCGCCCGCTCGCGCCGAACCGGGAGCGAATTTTCACTATTATTCATCGACCTGGACCGCTTCAAGGATATCAACGATACCCTCGGACACCGCTTCGGCGACCTGCTTCTCATCGCCGTGGCGGAGCGGCTGCAAAGCGCGGTGCGCAAGAGCGATACGGTATCGCGCCAGGGGGGAGACGAATTCACGGTGCTTCTTCCAGACACTTCTCAACCGGAGGACATAGCAGAAACTGCGGAAAATATCCTTGCCGCCCTTTCCGCACCGCTGGTTCTGGAAGGAAAAACCCTGTTCATTGCCGCCAGCATCGGCGTGAGCCGCTACCCCGACGATGGCGGCGATGGCGAAACCCTGCTCATGAATGCCGACGCGGCCATGTACCGCGCCAAGGAAAGCGGCAGGGGGATATTTAGCTTCTATTCTTCAGCCATGAACTGCCTGCTCAGCAAGCGCCTGGAAATAAGCAACGCCCTGCACCAGGCACTGGCTGAGGGCAAACTTTGGCTCGCCTGGCAACCTCAGGTCAGCCTTCCGGATGGGCGTATTATCGGGGCGGAAGTCCTGGCGCGTTGGGAGGATTCCAGTGGTGCGCCGGTGCCCCCGTCGGTATTTATCCCCATTGCGGAAGAATCCGGATTGATCTGCGCCATTGGCGAATGGGCGATTCAAACCTTATGCGGGCGGGGTATGGAACTGGCATGCCACGCTTGCGGTAATTTCCGGCTGGCGGTCAACTTCTCCCCGCGTCAATTGAAGCCCGGGACGCATCAGGCAATTCTCGACATCATGACCGCGAGTGGATTCGACCCTCGGCGCCTGGAAATCGAGCTTACGGAAACTGACCTTCCCCCGGAATTTCGTCTTCCAAGGGTGACGTAAAATGTCATTCACAATGGAAGGGAAGACAATGAAGATACCGAAGCAGGAATACACCACCGAGTT
>JAJXTJ010000062.1 GCA_021783895.1 Pseudomonadota bacterium
CGAAATAGATCAATACGATAAATTGAAATTACAAATCACCGAATGGGTGACAATTAAAATCTCGATATGCATTTGAATATTTTCGTGTTTTTTGTGACTTTCGTGGACAATTCAGTTTTTTAGGGCGCACGGCTTCGCGCATCGCTGCCGCCCCTTCCTTGTGGGATACTTCTTTGCCCCCGATTTGCCAGACGCCTTTCTCGAAGAGCTCGTCCGTCAGTTCCGGCGCGTCGTCCGGATCAACCCAGGGTTGGGCCGAGTCACGAAGCGCGCTTTGCCGCGATCCGGCTACGACCCCCGCACTGTGTAGAGACGATGATGAGCTACACTTACAAAGAGACGCCGAAGCCGGCTCTTATCCTCGGGCGCCTTAGCCGGGGGGAAAGTCTGACCCACAAAAATTGCGAATATCCGGCAATCTGAGGCTGAATGGACAATTTGGGTTTAACCCGGTGCTGAATCGTGGAAATAAAACAAAATCCAACCAAGATCGACACGGCGCGCCTGTTTTTTGCCCTCTGGCCCGGCGCGGCAGTTTCTGCCGGGCTGGCCGAGGCGGGGGAACGCCTGCACGGGATTTGCGGCGGGCGGCGTATGCGTGTGGAAACGATCCACCTAACACTGGCGTTTCTCGGCGAGGTCGGACCTGAGCGGATCGGCGATCTGCTTGCGTTGGCCGGGGAAATTCGGGTTCCCGCATTCGGCCTAAATCTGACGCGATTCGGCTGGTGGCCCCATAACCGGATTGTCTGGGCGGCGCCCGATAAGACGTCGGCGGAATTGACGCTGCTGGTCGATGCGTTGCGGGAAAGTTTGCTTGGCGCGGGGTTCCGTTTTGATGCCCAGTCCTTCGTGCCTCACGTCACCCTGCTGCGGAAGGCCGATTGCGGGAAAAACCCGCTCCCGGTCGGGGAAGTCGAATGGCGCGCCGAGGGTTTTGTCCTGGTCAGGTCGGCGCCGGGCGTGGGAGGGGCGGCCTACGAGGTGCTAGGCCGCTGGCCGTTGTTATAGGGGGTATGGATTTTCCAGCCTTGGGGGGTGAAGCGGATATCTTTCTTAAAGATGTTTAATAAACCACCCCGCCCCAAGGGGCGGGGTATTCCTTGTCATTCCGAACATGGCGAGGAATCTTAAGATCCCTCACTTCATTCGGGATGACAACAAACGCCGCAAGCGGCGGGGAATTTGACCCGGAGAGATTAAATTGGATAGCTAATTTTCTCGCTACACCGGGATTGATTTTTCTTGACAGACATGCTTTTTCCGATAGCATTACCCATTCTGCGCACGGGTTCCACCGCGAATCGGTCGTGGCAATAAAATTGCTTTAAATATAATCAAAAATATAACTAAATCGGAGGATGTTATGAAAATTAAAGGCCCAGCTATCGTAGCGCTTGTCGCCAGCCTGACTGCCGGAGCAGTCACAACCGCAGTAGCCCAGGATGTGCCCAACTGGATTGGCGTTTCAGTCGGCAATACCCAATTCAGCAACGGCAGTAATATTATCAGCTCCAGCAACACCCTCAGTGGAATTACGCCCACTTCAACAAAGAATTCAGACAGCGCCTGGAAAATCTATCTGGGTATCCCGTTCAACAAATATCTGGGCCTGGAACTTGGCTATGCAAAGCTGGGTGATCAATCCATCAGCGGAATGTTTACTGGCAATCCAGCCACCTCCAGAGCGACCAGCACGGCTTACCTCTTTGATCTGGTCGGCACCTACGATTTCAATGAAAGCTTTTCCCTGTTAGGAAAAGCGGGCATACATCGTTGGGGCGTGAATTCTGATACTAGCAAAGCGCCTGTCGGAGGCGGTACGGATGGCGCTGATGGCTTTGATTTTACTTACGGTCTGGGTGCGCAGTACAACGTGAACAAAGATGTTGGCCTGCGTATGGAGTGGGATCGCATTAATAACATGGGTCATGAGGGTACCACCGGGAAAATCGATGCTGACCTCATCACTATCGGTGCCGTGTACAAGTTCAATATTCTCTAAGGGGTCTTACACAGTTCCAAAAAAAGCGGGCGAAATTTTTGCCCGCTTTTTTATTCGGCTGGCGTTTCCTTCGCCGGCAAGTCTGTGCGATAACCGAGCCGAGCGTTTCGTTTGAACAGCTTGGTGCGGAATGGGTGCGGATCGGCCTGCGAGGTGGTGGGCCGCTGGCCGTTGTTACAGGTAGATGAGTTTTTCCAGGTGGACTGCCAGTTCCTTTGGGGTGGCCTTGGTGTAGTCCTTGTCCAGGCTTTCGCTGATCAGGCTGTGTACCTGGGTGCTGAAGGTGTTGTTGAGCAGGCCGCGGAAATGGGGCTCGGCGGCCACGATGAGGCGCTGATACAGGTTGCCGGTGCGGCCATGCTCGATACGGTGCGCGATTTCGCGGGCGAAAATTTCGTGCTCGTGCTGCTTCCGTCCGGTGGCCGGCTGGCGGGCGCCGTGGCCGTTTCCGGAACTTTGCATGTGCCCGGCGCGGTCGGTCACCAGGGCCGAGTTCTTTTTCCTGCTGTCGGGGTGGTCGAAGGCGGCGACTTTTTCCAGTCCCTTATTGATTCCCGTGTTGGCGTAGAGTTTTGCTTCGCTGGCATTTGCGACGAGAATCCAGGTAGTAGTCATATTGCCCCCTTTGGTGGATGAACAAGACCAAATTGAAGCGTATCACCTTATCGCAGCGAGTCAAGGCATAACCTTGATCTTACTCAAGCATCGCTTTCCTTGCGGCCTCGCGGAAGCCTTCCTTGCTGATGTTCGCGGGGTGAAGAATGAGGGCTTCGCTGAACTGGGCATAATGTTTCGCCGTGGATTTGTTGTAGGCGGGGTCGTAGTGTTTTACCAGCAGTTCCCCGACCAGTTCGTCCCAGGCCCGGCCGGCGGAGAGTGCCAGCCATTTCTGGATCAAGCCCTTGCCGTGTATCCCGGTCAGGTGTTCCAGTTTGAGGCAAAGCGTTTCCGGATTTTCGAGAAAATGGACGTATTCCTCCTTGAGCAGTGCGATGCGTTGTTCCTGCGCCATTTCGACACGGACGCACCGGCCGCGTTGCCACATTTCCTCCAGCAAGGCGTCGGGCGCCCGAATATTGCCGATTTTTTTGCTTTCCGCTTCCACATATACCGGATGATCGGGGTCGAATTTTTGCAGCGCTTCCCAGAGCCGGCTATCGAACAGCTTTTGCGATGGCTGGTCAGCGTCGGGAAGGCTGCCCAGGATCGAGCCTCGGTGGGCGGCGAGCCCTTCCAGATCCAGTACCTGCGCGCCCAGTTCGTCCAGTGCGGCCAGCAGGCGGCTTTTTCCTGAACCGGTAGGCCCGCAGACGACCCGGTAACGGAAGCTGCCAGGCAGGGTTTGCAGCGTTGCCAGCACCATGCTGCGGTAGGCTTTGTAGCCGCCTTTCAACTGCTGGGCGCGCCAGCCGATCTGGTTCAGGATGTGGGTCATCGCGCCGCTGCGGCTGCCGCCGCGCCAGCAGTAGACCAGGGGCCGCCAGTTTTTCGGCTTGTCGGAAAAATGCCGTTCCACATGCCCGGCGATGTTGCGCGCTACCAGGGCCGCGCCGATTTTCTTGGCGTCGAAGGCGGATACCTGTTTGTAGATGGCGCCGACCCGCGCACGTTCCTCGTCGTTCAGCACCGGAAAATTCACGGCGCCCGGGATATGGTCGTCGCGGAATTCGGAGGGCGAGCGCACGTCGATGATGTCGTCAAATTGGGCCAACTGTGCTAGGGTTAAGCCCCCGGCGTCAAGGGTGTTATGCCCGCGGTCATCGCTTGTACAAAACATGGGTATCAAGAATAATTTAAAGGTCGAAAGATTATAGTATGGATGTCAAGTTAACAGAGTTCTCGCATGGCGGGGGCTGCGGCTGCAAAATTTCTCCGGCGGTTTTGAGCGAAATTCTCTCTACCATGCCGACGCGTGGAATTTTCCCCGATCTGCTGGTCGGGATCGAATCCAGCGACGATGCCGCGGTTTACCGCTTGAATGCGGAGCAGGCGATTGTCGCGACCACCGATTTCTTCATGCCGATCGTGGACGATCCGTTCGATTTCGGGCGCATCGCCGCCACCAATGCGATTTCGGATATCTACGCCATGGGCGCCCAGCCGATCATGGCGCTCGCCATTGTCGGCATGCCTACGGCCAAGCTGCCGGTCGGGGTGATCCGCGAAATCCTCAAGGGCGGCGAGTCGGTGTGCGCGGCAGCGGGCATCCCGGTCGGGGGCGGCCATTCAATCGATTCCGTCGAGCCGATCTATGGGCTGGTCGCGCTGGGGATCGTCCATCCCGACCGGGTCAAGCGCAACGACCAGGCCCGAGCGGGCGATGTGTTGATACTCGGCAAGGGGCTCGGCATCGGCATCATGAGCGCGGCACTGAAGAAACACGAGCTGTCGGAGGAGGGCTACCGCCAGATGATCGCCAGCACCACCCAGCTCAACACGCCGGGGACGCTGCTGGCAGCCATGCCGGGCGTGCATGGGCTGACCGACGTCACCGGCTTCGGATTGCTGGGCCATCTGCTGGAAATCTGCCACGGCTCCAGGCTGGCTGCCGAGGTCGAATTCGATCGTTTGCCGTTGCTGCCTGTAGCGCTGGAATTGGCGAAGCAAGGCTACGCACCCGGTGCGGCGGCACGCAACTGGGCGAGCTATGGGCACGAAGTAGCGCTGCCCGCAGCCATGCCGGAGTGGCAGAAAAATTTGCTGTGCGATCCGCAGACCAGCGGCGGGCTGCTGGTGGCCTGCGCCCAGGAAGAGGTGGAAAGCGTGCTGGAAATATTCAACCGGCAGGGTTTCGGCTATGCGAGCGTTATCGGCGCTCTCCGTGCCGGTGAGGCGAAAGTTTTTGTTAACCAGATTATTCAAGGGCACCTCTAAATATCCCTTTTTAGTCATTCCGGCGAAGGCCGGAATCCAGCCAAATCAGGCATCCGGATTCCGGGTCAAGCCCGGAATGACAAATATTTATAGGCGCTCTCAAGATAATCCAGCGGGTGGATCATGATGAAATTGCTGATTATTGAGGATGATAGGGCGGCGGCGGGATCTTTGAAGCGAGGGCTGGAGGAAGCCGGCTATGCCGTCGAACTGGTCCATGACGGCGAGAGTGGCTTGCAGCGGGCTCAGGACGGGGATCACGACCTGTGGGTGATCGATATCATGTTGCCGGGGCGCGATGGGCTGTCGGTTCTGAAAGCGCTGCGGGATCAGGGCAGGCGCACTCCAGCCCTGATCCTGAGCGCGCTTGGCAAGGTGGACGACCGGGTGGAAGGCTTGCGCGCCGGAGGTGATGATTACGTGGTCAAGCCCTACGCCTTTGACGAATTGGTGGCGCGGATCGAGGCGCTGCTGCGGCGGGTACGCACCTTTGGCGGCGGTCCGGAAACCATGCTGGAGTTTGCCGACCTGAAAATGGACTTGCTCAGCCGCAGCGTGGCCCGTGGCGGCAAGGATCTCGATCTTCAGCCGCGCGAATTTCGCCTGC
This sequence comes from Pseudomonadota bacterium, assembly GCA_021783895.1. Next base: position 5,487 of record JAJXTJ010000062.1, read on the forward strand.
TGGAATACCTGATGCGTCATTCCGGACAGGTGGTGACGCGCACCATGCTGCTGGAAAATGTCTGGGAATATTTCTTCGACCCGCAGACCAATGTCGTGGATGTCCACATTAGCCGTCTGCGCCAGAAAATCGACAAGTCCTTTGCCACGCCTTTGCTGCATACCGTGCGGGGAAGAGGCTATATCCTGCGTTCGAAAGACTAAACCGGATGTGGCTGTCATTGGTTTTGCTGCTGGTCTTGCTTGGCGGAGTTGCCGGCTTCTGGTGGCTGCGGTCTCGCCGGCAACAGCAGCAGAAACACAAGCAGCAGAATGAGGCTTTGCTGAATCGCAAGCTGGTTGCGGTGACTCAAAGCGCCCGTCAGACGGGTGACAATATCGCTCACGATTTAAGAACGCCGCTGACGCGCTTGCGCGCCGATGTCGAGGCGGCATTGCGGCATGACGATGGCGAGATGCACCGCGCCGCGCTTGAAAGAGTGCTCGACGAAATCCAGAACATGCAGAACATTGTCAATGCGCTGCTCACGCTCGGCCAAGCCGATGCTGGTGTCATGCTGGTGAAAAAAAAGGCGGTGGATCTGTCCGGGTTGCTGGAAGAATTGCTGGAACTTTACCTGCCTTCGGCAGAAGACCGCCGACTTGCACTGCAAGGCCGGATTGCTCCCAATCTCACCATCGAAGCCGACCGCCAGTTGCTGGCGCGGATATTCAGCAACCTGCTCGACAACGAGCTCAAGTACGTGCCGACCGGAGGAACGATTCTGCTGACCGCCCGAGCACGAGGTGCGCAGGTGGAAATTCGGGTGGAGGATGACGGTCCGGGTATTCCGGTGGAAATGCGCGATAAAATTTTCGAGCGTTTCGCCCGGCTGGATCCGAGTCGAAGCTTGTCAAGCGGAGCCGGTTTGGGGCTTTCGCTGGTCAAGGCTTTCGCGCAACTGCTTCAGGGCGAAATTCGCGTGGCGGAAAGCCGTCTGGGTGGGGCGGCATTTATCCTGACGCTGCCAGCATCGGCTGCAGAAGTTTCCAAACCCTTTCCATGATCAGCGGCTGCGCGGCGGTAGTGGGATGCAGGCCATCGGCCTGGAATAATTCCGGGTTACCGGCAAATCCTTCAAGCAGGAAGGGTAGAAATGAAATTTTATGACGCTGCGCCGCCTGTTGGTAGATCGCCTGGAACTTGGCGGTGTAGGTATTGCCATAATTGGGAGGAAGCCGCATCCCGATCAGCAATACGTGGGCTTTGCGGTTGCGGCAGGCCGTAATGATGGCGTTGAGGTTGGCTGCGGCGGCATCGAGCGGCAGCCCTCGCAGCCCGTCGTTCGCTCCCAGTTCCAGGATCACCACCGCCGGACGGTGCTCGGCCAAAACCTGTTCGATTCGGTAACGGCCGCCGCTCGTGGTTTCGCCGCTGATGCTGGCGTTGATGACCCGGTAGCCGGGCTTTTCCCGGTGAACCCTCTGCGCCAGGAGAGATACCCAGCCCCTGTCGAGA
>JAJXTJ010000063.1 GCA_021783895.1 Pseudomonadota bacterium
GTCGTTGGGCGGCGGCCGTGCCCCGGTTTTGAAACCGAGCGCCCGCGCCGCTTCATGGAAAGTGACAAGGGTGTAGGGCGGCGGAAACTGGCTGGCCACCAGCGCGGCATCGAAGGGGATGCGGTATAGGTTGCACAGGCTCCCCAATAGCCAAAAGCAGTCCTCGGTGTTGGTGCGTCTCCCCGGCATCTTTTAAACTCTTCTTGTTTTTTATTAGTCATGATTCGGTGTTCGGCAGTTAACTCCCATTTTCTGCCTGTTGCCTGCAACTCCCGTCAAACTTGAGGTAAAGGATACAAGTGTCGTAAATTATTGTAAATAGGAGAAAACCCTAAAATTGATAGCAGATTCCATCTGCGTGTACTCTGTGACAATAGGCTCATCCCGCAGCGTGCCAGCGCCTTAACAAATCGAGATCAACATACTCCCGGTCAGTCATTTCCCCGCCCATCATGCGAAATGGCTGCCCCGGCTCGCCCAGATCGCTCAGCACCGCTACCACGCCGGGGAAATCGTGACCCTGCGTATAGTCGTTGACCGTCACAACGGTTTTCAAACCCGCGCCTACACTGGCTCTTACGCCGTTTTCCGAGTCTTCCAACGCCAGGCAATCGGCAGCGTCGAGCTTCAGTTTGTCCAGCGCCCAGAAATAGATATCCGACGCCGGTTTTTTTGCCGGAACGATATCGCCTGCCGCAATCACCTCGAACCATTCCGCCGGATCGCCGGCCAGGGAATGGCGCAAAAGGGCAGTCACATTCCCGGGGGTGGTGGTGGTCGCAATCGCCAGCCTGATACAGGCCTCCCTGGCCTCCGTCAGCAGCCTCTTGACCCCGCTACGCAGGGGTATCCCACCCCGGCCTAGCAAATCGACGTAATGGCGGGTTTTGGCCTTGTGCAGGGCCACCACCAAATCGTCGAAATCCTTGGACTTGCTGAAATCCGGTCGAAAACGATCAACATAAAAACGGACACGCTCCTTGCCGCCGGTTACTTCCAGCAATTTGCCGTACAACGGCACATCCCATTCCCAATCCAGCCCAAATTCCTGGAAAACCGCATTGAACGCCAACCGGTGACCGTCACGCTCGGTATCCGCGAGGGTGCCGTCCACATCAAAAATCAAGGCTTTTAACACGCGTGCTCCTCTTGCCCAAACTTGCGATAAGTCAGGATTTCTGTTATTAAAGCGGTTTTGCTAAAACGGTAGAGCTTACATGTCCGCAGAATTACGTAAACAATTCACCCCATACGTTCCAAAGAAGAATGAAGAGTACATGAACACTCGACAGCGTGCGCATTTTCGCAAAATTCTCGAGGACTGGAAAGGCGAGCTGAGCCAGGATATCGACCGTACCGTGCATACCATGCAGGACGAAGCGACGATTTTTGCCGACCCCAATGACCGCGCCAGCCAGGAGTCCGACATGGCGCTGGAACTCAGAAACCGCGACCGCGAACGCAAGCTGATCAAGAAAATCAACGAAACCATCGGCAAAATCGAGGCTGAGGATTATGGATACTGCGAAAGCTGCGGCGTCGAAATCGGCCTGAAGCGCCTGGAAGCGCGCCCCACCGCCACACTGTGCATCGACTGCAAGACGCTCGACGAACTTAGAGAAAAGCAGGTTGCCAAATAATCCATTCACCGTAACGGTTCTTTGAGATGCGAACTTCCGCTGACCAGCTTGACCCTGCCCATAACGAATTCCACCGTCAAATGAGCGGGCTGTTGTACAGCTTGCTTGAATGGGCTCAATTGTCCGAGTTCTGGACCAAAGTGGACAAGGACGCCGGCTGGTATCTTTATGCCGTTGGCGAGGCAGCGCCCGTCGCTCCCGCCACGCCGGTACAGGTGGAAAATTTCATCGTTGAAGTGGATGCACTGCTTCGGCGCGATCACAACGAAAGCTACTGCGGCATCGTCTACGCCGACAATCTGGACAAACCCTCTTTCATCAAGATCTATGACCCCAACCATCTGGGCGCCTCCTGCGGCTCCAGCAAAACGCCAACCTTGCCCGGCTGGATCATGAGCCAGATACCTCCCCTCGAATTGCAACTGAAATATGCCCTGCCTGCCAACCGCAAGCGCTGGTGGCAAGGTCTGTTTTCTCGGGAATAACAAGTCCGGGCGCACCAAAACAAAGCCCCCTTGGCTTTCGCCAAGGGGGCTTGCTCTCACGAAAACCCGAGGAGGGTTTAGGCTTCGCTATTTTCCGGCTTCTTCACCGCTGCAGGCGCTTCCATCAGAGCCTTCATGGAAAGACGCAAACGGCCTTTCTCGTCTGCTTCCAGCACCTTAACGTTGACAGTTTGCCCCTCGGTCAAATGATCGGAAACAGCATTCACCCGCTCGTGAGCGATTTGGGAAATATGCAGCAAACCATCCTTGCCCGGTAGCACGCTGACAATCGCACCAAAATCCAGCAATTTGATTACGGTGCCCGCGTAGGTCTTGCCAACCTCAACTTCGGCAGTCAACTCTTCAATGCGCTTCTTGGCCATTTCGCCGGCTTCCGAGCTCAAGCAGGCGATATTCACCGTGCCGTCCTCGTTAATGTCGATGGTGGTGCCGGTTTCTTCGGTCAATGCACGGATCACCGCGCCACCCTTGCCGATCACGTCACGAATTTTTTCCGGGTTGATCTTGATGGTGATGATCCGCGGCGCGTAGACAGACATCTCTTGACGAGCGTGCGGCATGGCTTCATGCATGATACCGAGGATATGCATGCGGCCTTCTCGCGCCTGGCTGAGCGCGACCTGCATGATTTCCTTGGTGATACCCAGAATCTTGATGTCCATTTGCAATGCCGTGACACCCCTATCTGTGCCGGCAACCTTGAAGTCCATGTCGCCGAGATGATCCTCGTCGCCCAGAATATCCGTCAGAACCGCAAAACGGTTGCCATCCTTGATCAGGCCCATGGCAATACCGGCAACATGCGCTTTCATCGGTGCGCCAGCGTCCATCAGCGCCAGGCAGCCGCCACAGACTGAAGCCATTGAGCTGGAACCATTGGACTCGGTAATTTCCGAAACCACGCGCATGGTGTAACCGAATTCTTCCGCACTGGGCAAAGCCGCCACCAACGCACGCTTCGCCAAGCGACCGTGACCGATCTCGCGGCGTTTCGGGGTGCCCACACGGCCGCACTCGCCCGTCGCGTAGGGAGGGAAGTTGTAATGCAGCAGGAAGCGATCCTTGTACTCGCCCTGCAATGCATCGATGGTCTGTTCATCGCGCCCGGTACCCAGCGTGGCAACCACCAGCGCCTGGGTTTCGCCGCGGGTGAACAGCGCCGAACCGTGCGCGCGCGGCAAAACGCCGGTGCGGATGGTGATGGGGCGAACGGTACGGGTATCGCGCCCGTCAATGCGGGGCTCACCCTCGAGAATCTGACTGCGCACGATTTTGGCTTCCAGATCCTGGAAAATTCCCTTGATCTGGTTAACGCGGGCGGTGTCCATGTCTTCGGTGATCAGTTCGCCCAGAACACGATCGCGGATCGCATCGATTTTCTGGGAGCGGTCCTGCTTCTGGCGGACCTGGTAAGCTTCGTTCAGATCGGCCTGGGCCAGTTGAGCCATTTTTTCGATCAGGGATTGGTCCTTCTCCGGCGCCTTCCAATCCCATGGTGCAGCCGCCACTTCATCCGCAAGCTCGTTGATCAGGTTGATCACCGCCTGCATTTCATCATGGCCAAACACCACCGCGCCCAACATCACGTCTTCTGGCAGTTCCATGGCTTCGGATTCGACCATCAAAACAGCCGACTCGGTACCTGCCACAACCAAATTCAACTGGGAAGCAGTTAGCTCGGTTGACGTCGGGTTCAGCACGTACTCGCCATTGACATAAGCGACACGCGCCGCACCAATCGGGCCGTTAAAGGGAAGGCCTGAAATCGCCAGGGCGGCGGAAGCGCCGATCAAGGCAGGAATATCGGAATCGATTTCGCTCTCGGAGGACATGACGGTGGCAACGATTTGCACGTCATTGTAGAAACCATCCGGGAAAAGCGGGCGCAACGGACGGTCGATCAAACGGGAGGTCAGGATTTCCTTTTCGGAGGGGCGACCTTCACGCTTGAAGAAGCCGCCAGGTATCCGGCCAGCCGCATAGGTCCGTTCCTGGTAATCGACCGTCAGCGGAAAGAAATCCTGGCCGGGTTTGACGCCTTTGGCGCCAACCACCGTAACCAGCACGACCGTATCGTCCAGGCTGACCATTATGGCGCCAGAAGCTTGGCGGGCAATCTCTCCGGTTTCCAGTGTCAGCGTGTGACGCCCGTACGCAATACTTTTCTTGATATGGCTCAAAGCGGTATCCTCTACTTAATCATCATCGTCTTTATCGAGTCGGCAGGACTTCTACACAACCTACACAATCTCTGCTCTAGCCATTGCCGAACCCATCCTTGCGGAATCCTCGCTGCCGATAGCGGACGCGAGAAAGCAGAAATTACTTACGCAAGCCGAGGCGCTCAATCAGGGTACGGTAGCGGTCAACACTGCTGCCGCGCAAATAATCCAGCAGCTTGCGGCGCTTGCTGACCAGCTTCAGCAAACCACGACGGGAATGGTGATCCTTGGCATGGCTCTTGAAATGGCCGGTGAGATCGTTGATGCGCGCAGTCATAAGCGCAACCTGCACTTCGGTCGAACCGGTGTCGCCCGCTGCTTTTTGATAATCCTGCACAATTTGGGCCTTTTGGGCGCTGTTCATTGACATTAATTTTCTCCGAAAATAAAACGCGTTATTTTACCTTGTATTATGAGATATTCTCAAGTAATTCTCGCGGCTTAGCACCAACGAAAAAGTCTGTTACACCGAACTCTCGACAACGAGTCTTTTGGGCGCAATCTTGCCGTCATCCGCGATTTCGCCAATGCCGACAAGGCACTCACCTTCATCGTACAAAACCACTACCCCATCATGCACCTGTTTCGGCATCCAGATCGCCTGCCCTTGCCGAAAATAATAGGCGCTTTCCTGATCCAGTTTTATTATTGGCAGCCCGTCCAGCAGGCAGTCCGGCGGCAAAAGCCGCGCGTCCCTGGCTTCCTGGCCCAACCCATCGAGTTGCTCCAGGGTCACCGCTTGGCCAATATCAAAACTGCCAATGCGCGTGCGCCGCAATGCCTGCATGAAGGCGCCACACCCCAGTACACGTCCCAGGTCTTCCGCCAGCACCCGAATATAAGTGCCCTTGCTGCACGCCACCGTAACGCTTAACTCGTCGCCGGCAAAGCGATCGAGGGTTAAGCTGTAAATCGTCACCGGGCGCGCCGCCCGCTCGATCTCAACCCCGGCGCGGGCATAGGTGTAAAGCGCCTTGCCCTGAAATTTGAGGGCAGAATGCATCGGCGGCACCTGGAGAATGGGACCAATAAATTGTTGCAACGCCTGTTCCACCTGACCAAGCGATAAATTGACGACGTTGCTGCTGGTCACTTCTCCCTCGGAGTCACCCGTGGTGGTGGTTTTCCCCAGCTTGAAAACCGCCTGATAGGTTTTGCCGGCATCCAGCAGAAACCGTGAAAACTTGGTGGCCTCTCCAAAACAGATCGGCAGCAAGCCCGTTGCAATCGGATCCAGATTGCCGGTGTGCCCCGCCTTGGCAGCTTGGTACAGTCTCTTGGCCTGCTGCAGAGCGCCATTCGACGAAATTCCATAAGGCTTATCCAGCAGCAGAACACCGCTGATGGGGCGCTTGATCCGTTTAAACTGCAATGGGCACCTCTAAAAACTCAGATTTCATCCCAACTGCTGCGTTGCGGAAAATATTTCTTGCTTACATATCAACCATATGCTGTGCTGCGAAATTTTTTCCGCGCCTTGCATTTGGGCGAACTCTGCGTTTTTAGAGGCACCCATGGGCTATTCTTCTCGTTGATGCGCTTTATCTGCGGCAACCGCCTCGTCGATCAGTTGGGACAAGCGTACCCCATGCTCGACGGAAGTATCGTAGACGAAATGCAACTGGGGCATGATCCGCAATTTCATGCGATGCGCCAGCTGCGAACGCAGGAAACCGGCGGCATGCTCGAGGCCTGCCTGCGCCTTGGGTGCCTGCTCAGCCGACTTCATCGTGGTGAAATACACCTTGGCATGAGAATAATCCTGGGTCACCTCAACACCCGTTAAGGTCACCATACCGACACGCGGATCCTTTACTTCCATCTGGATCAGTTCCGCCAGTTCGCGCTGGATTTGCTCGGCAACCCGGCCAGTTCGCAAAAAGGCTTTACCCATGATGGCATTCCCAGTCTATCGGCATGAACAGAGGGCTAAAGGCTGCGCGCAACTTCAACCATCTCAAAAACCTCGAGGTGATCGCCGACTTCGAGATCGTTAAAGCCCTTCAGCGACAGTCCGCATTCGAAGCCGGACTTCACTTCCTTCGCGTCGTCCTTGAAACGTTTAAGGGAATCCAGTTCGCCGGTATGAATCACCACGTTATCACGCAACACACGCACCATGGCGCCACGCTTTATGGCGCCGTCGAGCACATAGCAACCCGCAACCGTACCCACTTTTGAAATCCGGTACACTTCGCGCACTTCCACCAGGCCAAGCACACTTTCCTTGCGCTCCGGCGCCAGCATGCCCGACAGCGCAGCTTTGACCTCATCCACCGCATCGTAAATAATGGTGTAGTAGCGCACATCCACTCCGGAGGACTGGACCAGCTTGCGCGCGGTCGCATCAGCGCGCGAGTTGAAACCGATTACCACGGCTTTCGACGCCAGAGCCAAGTTGATGTCGGACTCGGTAATCGCTCCCACTCCGCTATGGATGATGTTAACTTTAACCTCGTCGGTGGAAAGTTTCTGCAGTGCATGAGCCAGCGCTTCGTAGGACCCCTGAACATCGGTCTTGATGATGAGCGGCAGAACTCTGACCTCGCCCTCCCCCATCTGCTCGAACATGTTCTCCAGTTTCGCCGCCTGCTGCTTGGCCAGCTTCAC
>JAJXTJ010000064.1 GCA_021783895.1 Pseudomonadota bacterium
CCAGAAATCGGCAACCGCGAGCCCACTACGGTCTACCGCGCCACCAGGGAAGGCGAGCCGGTGGCGGCGGCGCTCGAAGCCTCTGCCCCCGACGGCTACGGCGGCAGGATCAAGTTCATCATCGCCATCAAGGCAAGCGGCGAAATTTCCGGGGTGCGCGTGATCGACCACCACGAAACCCCGGGGCTGGGCGACTATATTGAAATTGCAAAAAGCAAATGGATCACCATCTTTGACGGGAACTCGCTGGCCAATACGCCGGACAAGGACTGGAAAGTCAGAAAGGACGGCGGCAAATTCGAATACAACGCCGGTGCAACGGTCTCGCCGCGCGCCCTGATCAAGGCCGTGCACAAGACACTGGAATATTTCCGGGAAAATCAGGACAAGATCTTCGCCTTGCCCGCAAGCGTACAGGAGGCTGCAAAATGAGCGACGTCAGCTATAAAACCATCATCATGGATGGCTTGTGGAAGAACAATGTGGGCGTGGTTGCGCTACTCGGCCTGTGCCCGCTTCTGGCCGTCAGCACCTCGATCGTCAACGGGGTCGGCCTGGGCCTTGCAACCGCCTTCGTGATGTGCCTGAGCAACGGCGTTGCCTCCCTGACCCGAAGCGTTATTCCGCATGAAATCCGCATTCCCGCCTTCATCCTGATCATCGCCGTGCTGGTCACCATGACCGAGCTGTTGATGCACGCCTATGTGCCTGAACTGTTCCACGTGCTGGGCATCTACATTCCCCTGATCGTAGCCAACTGCGCGGTTCTTGGACGTGTCGAGGCATTCGCCGCGAAGAACCGGCTGCTGCCTTCCATGGTAGACGGTTTCATTGTCGGCTTCGGCTTGACGCTGGTGCTGGGCACGCTGGGCGGGATGCGCGAACTGGTCGGAAAAGGCACCCTGCTGTCCGGCATCGACATGGCGCTGGGCGACTGGGCCAAGACACTGGTGATCCACGTGATCCCGAACTACGAAGGCTTCCTGGTCGCAATTCTGCCGCCCGGCGCGTTCCTGGGACTCGGCATGCTGGTCGCCCTGAAGAAATACCTCGACATGCGCGGCAGCAAACCCGCCGTCGTTCAGTCTCCAGCAAGCCCCCAACCTCAGACGGTGTCGACCTGAACCAGTCGCTCCATCCGGCCAGAAATGGCACTGCATGGCGCTGTTTCTTTTTGTGGTAAGCTTTAAGCTTTTTCCATGAACGCTGCCAAACGCCGCGAAATCTTCACCCGCTTCCGCGCCGCCAACCCCAAGCCCACCACCGAGCTGGTCTACCGCACCCCGTTCGAACTGCTGGTGGCGGTGGTGCTGTCGGCCCAGGCCACGGACAAGAGCGTCAACCTCGCCACCACCAAATTGTTTCCGCTGGCCGATACGCCGCAGAAGATGCTCGCCCTCGGCCAGGAAGGGCTGGAATCCTTCGTCAAATCCATCGGCCTGTACAAGAGCAAGGCCAGGCACCTGATCGCAACCTGCCGCCTGCTGCTGGAACAGCACTGCGGCGAAGTACCGCGCAGCCGCGAGGCGCTGGAAAAGCTGCCCGGCGTCGGGCGCAAGACCGCCAGCGTGATCTTGAACACCGCCTTCGGCGAGCCCACCATCGCCGTGGATACCCACATCTTCCGCGTCGCCAACCGCACCGGCATCGCGCCGGGCAAGACCGTGCTGCAGGTGGAAAAAAACCTGCTCAAGTTCGTCGCCCCCGAATTCCGCCACGATGCGCACCACTGGCTGATCCTGCATGGCCGCTACGTGTGCAAGGCGCGCAAGCCGGACTGCCCGCACTGCCTGATCAACGACCTGTGCGAATACGAAGAGAAAACAATATAAACTCAAGGGACGAATTCGCTCCTGCTGGGCACAAGAGGCCAGGCAAATTGCAAAGTGTTAATTTACACGCTACAATTGAAACGTGATTAAAACATTCCGGCACAAAGGGCTTGAGGCTTTCTTTCGCTCTGGCAGCAAGGCTGGGATACAGCCGAGCCACGCTGCCAAGTTGAGGGTGCAACTTACCCAGCTTGAGAAAGCCCGCAATCCAAGTGACATGAATGCACCGGGCTGGCGATTGCACCCGTTGACCAATGATCATTGGTCAATATGGGTAAACGGCAATTGGCGCATGACTTTCGCCTTTGAAGGTGAGGATGTGATCCTGGTTGATTATCTGGACTATCATTGAGGTAAAAACATGAGCAGAATGCACAATCCGGCACACCCAGGCGAAGTGTTGCGCGAATGGATACCGGAGAGCATGACGGTAAGCCAGGCCGCCGAGCAGCTTGGCGTGTCCCGTGTCACGCTATCCAAAATACTTAACGGGAAAGCCGGTATTACGGCAGACATGGCCCTGCGTTTGGCTGCATGGCTCAACACCAGCGCGGAAGTTTGGGCCGACATGCAGACCCAATGGGAACTATGGCAAGCAGAGCAAAATCCGCGACCTATCATCCGCCCCCTCAAGTTGGCCGCATAATGGAAGTTTCCCCCGCCAACCATACAACAGAGATTGCAGCCAGCATGGAAATGTACTGAACCCTGTGTATAGAGTCTGCCCCATTGATTTGCGAAAGGAATAGGCTATGAGGTTCAATGCCCTGGACGTCGAGACCGCCAACCCGGACATGTCAAGCATTTGCCAGATCGGCATCGTCCACTTCGAGGATGGGAAACCCGATCCGCATACTCACCGAAACCGATTTCCTTTCCATGGTGGCCCAACGATGATGCCCGGCTTTGTCCAGGTGGATCACCACACCTTCTACGCCGACATTTGGCTGCGGATCAAGAAGGACGTGGAAGCCGTGGAGAGCAACTGGGCCGACGCCAGGAAAGGCGTCCGTCAGATTGTCATTAAATGGGGTTACAAAGACGAAAAGACTGGGGAACAGATCATCCTCGCTATCATCCGAGCCGATGATGCCAGCGAGGAACACTGGGTAGTTGAGAGCCTGATTTCAGGAACTTGGCGTGCGGCTAAAAGTTAACGAGATTAGAGTGACTTTACCGGGGCGAAGTCGGTGATTTTGCCCCTCACTCCTCACCCCCTACACCTCACTGAATTTAAATTGAAATGAATATCGCTACCGGACTCGCCACCGCCCCCATCGCCGAACCGCAGCTTGCCGGACTGGCCGTTGCGGCCGCCATGGAGAAGGCTGGGCTGACCATCGCCAACAGCGTGCTGCTGTTCCTCACCCCCGAGTTCGCCCGCGACCCCAAGCCCGCCCTTCTGGCCGCGTCCCGCGCCAGCAATTGCACCCGCATCATCGGCTGCACGGCAGCGGGAATTTTCACCGAGCAGGACTGGGTGCTGGACGCGCCGGCCGCTGCCGCAATGGTGTTTTGCGGCGGCGTCAGCCTGGCCCCCGCGCCGCAACCGCAGGCGGACGACCTGATCCTGTCGCTGGCCGCCCCCAACGCCCTCAACTCGGCCTGGATCGGCGAACCGGGGCGGCGCTTCGGCGGGATATCGGGAGACGCGACCGGGCAGGGGCCGTTCAAGGTGTGGTGCGGCGGCAGGACGGCGGAAAGCGGTCGCTGCGAAACCCGGATCGCCGATGCAAGCGGTGTCGTCGGCGTTTCCCTGGGCATCCGCGCCCTGAACGAGCCGCTGGCCATCACCCAGGCCAGCGGCTACGACGTGATCTCGCTCGGGCAGCAGCCCGCCATGAACGTGCTGACGCGCGAACTGCCTCTCGATCTTCGCGGCGAGGACCACCTTCCCCTGCACCTGCTGATGGCCGGAATCATCCACGGCGATCCGGCCACGGCCATCGCGGCGGGTCGCTTCCACCTCGCGCCGATCATTTCCGCCAATACCGAGGATCGCTCGGTCACCCTCTCAGCGCGCCTTGCGCCCGGCGAACAGATGTTCTGGGCGGTGCGCCAGCCGCTGGCCGCCGAACGCGACATGCGCCTGACGATAGACCGCTTGCAGCGGGAACTCGACGCCCCGCCCGATTTCGGCCTGCTGTTTCCCTGCATGGGACGCGGCCCCTATTTCTACGGCGGAGTGGACCGCGACTTCGACCTGGTCAAGCAGCGCTTCCCGGACATGCCGCTGATCGGCTTCTATGGCAACGGCGGAATCGGGCCGCTGGACGGCGCCAACCAGCTGCTGCAATATGCCGCCGTGCTGGGTTTATTTCACCATGTTTAACCCGACCCGCGATCAGGCGCGCCGCTTTTTTTTCGATTCCTGGAAAAAATTCCGCGCCCGCCAGCCGCTGTCCGATCTCGAATCCATCGCGCTCGACCTGATGCAACAGCATCCCGAATATCACGCCATTTTCGACAACCCGGATCGCTACGCCGAGCGCGATTATCTGCCCGAGTCGGGCGAAGCCAACCCCTTCCTGCACCTGAGCCTGCATCTGGCGATCCGCGAACAGCTACCGATCGACCAGCCGCGCGGCATCGCCGCCCACTACCGGCGCCTGCTGGAAAAGACCGGCAGCGCGCACGACGCCGAACATTTGATCATGGACTGCCTGGGGGAAATGATCTGGCAGGCGCAACGCCAGCGCACCCAGCCAGACCCAGCCATCTACTTGTCATGCCTGGAAAAATACTAGAATCATCGTGCAAAACCATTTTGAACCGGAGACCGCCACATGAAGGCGATCCCGACGCAGGAAGTGTGTCTGAGTTGCCATGACACCGATGAAACCATCCCGCCGACCGTGAAGGAAACGCTGAAATCCGAATACCCCCACGACAAGGCCACCGGCTACACGCCGGGATAAATACGTAGCGCCATCACCATCAAGCGCCCGCTGTAACGGGTTCATGCTAAACGCCCCGCTCGAAGCCGTGGCTTGTCATCAAAAGCGGCGCACGCGATTGAAACAAACACCTAACCTGTGAGCCAATAAACACGGCTATCTCCAATGATGTGCTTGTAGATTGCCTATTGACGGCGCTTGCAGAAAAGCCGTCAAAAATGGGGGCGGCTTTCACTTCGGCGTAATGTGCTTCGGCTTACTCCATTGCGTCTTACGCGCGTTGAAATGTGGTTTCTTTATTGGCTACTGATGGTCTGCGACGTGCCATAACCCGACACTGAAGTATTTTCCACAAAGCAGACTGTGAGGCCCTTCTGGTGTATGCTAATGCCCTATATTACGAGGTGCTGCTTTCCACGATAATTTAGTGCTGGATAAAAATACAGCATGGTTACCGAAAAGCCATGCTGCAAGCTGCTTTTAGTGCGATGAACGACGCCGAGTTAGGGAGCAGGCGCCGGAGTTATGCAGCAAAACTGTCTCCCGATAACAAAGTTGGGCATCGCAACAGCAGGGGGTATTCAATGAATCAGATTGACGAAATATTGAACCGGCAGCGTGCCAAAGAAGGTGAGGAGCGCCGCACTCTGATAGAAGCTCTTTTGGCTTGCTCGGTTGTTGAAATTGAGATTGTGCCATTCAACGACGCGAAAGATCGCGCCGCCTTTTTCATTCAAGGGGCAGCAGCCGCACATAAATATTCGCTCGAGATTTCGGAATGTTTCTCAGTTCTTGAGCATTTCTTGGCACACGGATTTGCGGTCCTTTCTTGCGGCAAACACGAGCTTGGCTCAGACGAACGCTGGCAAGGCATTTCAGGCTGCATGAACTCGTGGTTCATTCTGGCGAGGGCGAATGCCCAACCCGGCAGTCAACCGGGCGCTGCGCAATAAAGCCGCGCAGCGCCGGGTACTTTTACGTTGGCCGTCCGTTTTTTAAGACCCTGACCGTCGCCTTCGGGTCGATAACCGACCGACACTCCCATCAATTTGAGCTGCCCTGTTTGGTTCAACAGCGACATATAATACCGATTTCACTCGCCTCCCCAGGGTAGCCAGATGCAAACAGAAAGCTTTATCGCGGGCAAGGACGCCTCGCTCGAATCCTCCATCAGTGCAATGCAGGCCAGGCTGGCCGAGCTGGGTTTCCACGTCGAGGAGCGTTCCTGGCTGAACCCGTTGAAAGACATCTGGTCGGTGCATCTGCGCGAGCGCGACTGTCCGCTGCTGTTCACCAACGGCAAGGGCGCATCGAAACAGGCGGCACTGGCGAGCGCGCTGGGCGAGTTTTTCGAGCGCCTCTCCTGCAACTATTTCTGGTCGCATTATTACCTGGGCGAGAGCGTTGCCGAGCGGGCCTTTACCCATTACCCGCAGGAGCAATGGTTCGAAACGGGTGACGGCGGCGAGTGGCCGAGCGGCCTGCTCACGCCGGAACTACGGGATTTCTACAACCCTGAAGGTAGCATCGCCGCCGAGGCGCTGGTCGACCTGAACTCCGGCAACGCCGCAGCCGGCATCTGCGCCCTGCCCTACCTGCGCAGCCGCGACGGTCTTCGCGTCTGGTTCCCGGTCAACATCATCGGCAACCTGTACGTCAGCAACGGCATGTCGGCGGGCAACACCCCCGCCGAGGCGCGCACCCAGGCGCTATCGGAAATCTTCGAGCGCTACGTCAAGTTCCGCATCATCGGAGAAGGGCTATGCCTGCCGGAAGTGCCGGACGAGGTGATCGCCCGCTATCCGCGCATAGAGGCAGGCATCAGCGCCTTGCGCGCGGCGGGCTTCGGCATTCTGGTCAGGGATGCTTCGCTGGGCGGGCAATATCCGGTGATGAACGTGACTCTGCTCAACCCGCACGACCAGGGCTGTTTTTCCAGCTTCGGCGCCCACCCGCGCTTCGAGATCGCTCTGGAACGCGCCCTCACCGAACTGCTGCAAGGCCGCGCGCTGGATGCGCTGGGCGGCTTCCCCGAACCGGGCTTCGACCTGGAAGAAATCGCCGGCGCTCCGAATCTGGAAATCCACTTCGTCGATTCCAGCGGCATAATCGGCTGGAAGTTCCTCGGCGACACCCCGGATTTCGAGTTCTGCGACTGGAATTTCAGCGCCACCACCGAGGAAGACTATGCCTGGCTGGTCGAGCGCGTCCACGCCGAAGGCGGCGACATCTAC
>JAJXTJ010000065.1 GCA_021783895.1 Pseudomonadota bacterium
CCGGTTATGACGCCAGTCGTATCGCCGGGTAGCTATGTTCGGAAGAGATAACCGCTGAAAGCATCTAAGCGGGAAACTTGCCTCAAGATGAGACTTCCCAGGGACTTGATCCCTCTAAAGGTTCGTTGAAGACCACAACGTTGATAGGTCGGGTGTGGAAGCGCAGTAATGCGTTAAGCTAACCGATACTAATTGACCGTGAGGCTTGATCCTATAACCTTAAGCGCAATAACAGCGATCGGCTGACAGTTGTCGGCGATCGGTTTGAAGATGCAAAACCCCAACTTTACTTCTTCCTTTTTTAAGTAGTTAGCTGACAGCTTTATGCTGAATGCTGATTGCCAGCCAGTTATGCTTGGCGGCCATAGCAGTTTGGACCCACCTGATCCCATCCCGAACTCAGAAGTGAAACGAACGTGCGCCGATGATAGTGTGGATTACCCATGTGAAAGTAGGTCACCGCCAGGCTCCTTATCAGACAGACCCCCTCAGCGTAAGCTGCAGGGGGTTTCGTTTTTGTGGCGTAACATCCTGCAAGCCCTGTGCACTGTTATTTTCGCCCTGCGCATGTGCTAACATGCGACCATTCCAACCAGAATCTGCCGCTGTGAAACCCTTGACCTTTGCCGTGCTGCGCCTGCTTTCCGACGGAGAATTCCATTCCGGCGAGGGGATGGCGCAGCAGTTGCATGTATCCCGTGCCTCCGTCTGGCAGGCGATGCGCCCCCTCGATGAGGCCGGGGTTGACCTGTTCCGGGTGCCGGGCCGCGGCTACCGGCTGCGCGAGCCTTTGCGCTGGATCGATAGGGATAAAATTAACGCTGCATTGGGCGATAAATCCGGATTTTTCGATTTGGAGGTTGCCGACTGCCTGCCCTCTACCAACAGCCGACTGCTGGAGAAGGCGGTGCAGGGTGCGCCGCATGGAAGCTGTGTGGTCGCGGAGATGCAGACGGCTGGACGCGGCCGGCGCGGTCGGGAATGGTACGCCAATCTGGGAGGCAGCCTGACGTTTTCCCTGCTATGGCGTTTTAATCAGGGGGCGGGATTCCTTTCCGGCCTCAGTCTGGCGGTCGGGGTGGCACTGATGCGCGCTCTGGACCAGGCCGGCGTTCCCGGCGCAGGCTTGAAATGGCCGAATGACGTGCTGCACCAGCATCGCAAGCTGGCGGGCATACTGATCGAACTGCAGGGCGACATGCTGGGGCCGAGTGCCGCAGTGATCGGCATCGGCATCAACCTCAAGCTGTCAGGCAAGGTGCTGAACCGGATCGACCAAGCGGTGGTGGATCTCCATTCCATAGGCGGGAACGTAACAGAGCGCAATTATTTGCTGTCTAATCTTCTGCGCCACTTGGCGGATGTCCTGAATGAGTTCGATGTAGGCGGGTTTTCGAGCCTGCGTGAAGAATGGTTGAGTCATCACGCTTACCATAAAAAACCAGTTCTATTGTTGTTGCCCGACGGCAGCCAGCACGAAGGACATTTGCTGGATGTGGCCGACGATGGCGCACTCCTGGTGCGTACCGCAGTTGGGAAGCAACGCTTTACCTCCGGTGAAATCAGCTTGCGCGGGGTGACATGATACTAGCGGTTGATGCCGGCAATACCCGGATTAAATGGGGATTACATGATGGGAATTCGTGGCAGGCCGAAGGCTGGATTGCAACTGCGGATGGCGCTGGACTGTGCGATGCATGGAAAGGCTTGGCCGCGTCTGAGCGGATCGTTGCATCCAACGTTGCCGGGCCATGGGTGGCCATGCAGATAGAGGAAGCCCGCCAAGGCTGGGCTGCAGAGATTGAATGGGTCGTTGCAGTCGAAAGCCAGTGTGGCGTGCGCAACGGCTATGAAACCCCTTCGAAGTTGGGCAGTGACCGCTGGGCGGCATTGATCGCCGCGCGTGCCATTGCGCCGGAAGGTTGCGTGGTGGTCAATGCCGGGACTGCGATGACCGTGGATGCACTGACCGCCGATGGCATGTTTTTAGGGGGGATGGTCACCCCCGGGCTGGCTACCATGCTGCGCTCGCTGGCTGAAAGCACTGCTGCCATCGAAAGGGGGGGCGGTCATTACCGGGATTTCCCCCAAAATACGCCTGATGCGGTATACAGTGGCGCACTGTCCGCCATGGTGGGGGCGGTCTGGCACATGAATGCCTTGCTCGCCGGCAAAATCAGGCGGGCGCCGACCTGTTTGCTGAGCGGCGGCGATGCTCAATTGCTGCTGCCGCTACTGTCCGGCAAGACGAGGATGGTGGATAATCTGGTGCTGGACGGGCTGATCAGGATCGCATTGGTATGAAGTGGATATTTGCAATACTGCTGGTTATCAATATTTTGTTTTTTACCATGATGCAGCTCGGCACCAGCCAAGGCAGGGAGTCCATGCGTGGCCACGAGCCGGTCAAGGCAGAAAAAATCAAGCTATTGGCAGAGCCCCGGAAAGCGCCTGAACCGGCTCTGGCTATGTCGGAGCCACCGGTAAATAGCACACCCGTCGAAGCCAAACCAGAAATTTGCCTTGAATGGGGCCAATTTTCTGGCGACACGCTGAAGCGTGCGGCTCAAGCGCTGGAGAAGCTGCAACTGGGTGAGAAACTTATCCAGCGCAAAGCGGGGAAATCCGGGGGCTACTGGGTTTACGTCACGCCGCGCAAGACGCTGCAGGAAGCGCAAAAAAAGGTGGATGAACTTAAACAGCGGGGGGTGCAGGAAAGCTACGTTGTCCGTGAGCCATCGACGATGCAGTATGCGATTTCCCTGGGTATTTTTTCCACCGCCGAGGCAGCTGCCAAATACCTCGATCAGTTGCGCGAGAAAGGTGTGAAATCAGCCGTTTC
The DNA here is from genome assembly GCA_021783895.1 of Pseudomonadota bacterium. Next base: position 2,843 of record JAJXTJ010000065.1, read on the forward strand.
CGGTCCGCGCATCCAGGAAATCGGCGCTACTGTATTTCAGATCAAGGATAGCGGCGAGTCCATGACCGCGCAGCTGACAAAATTGAAACAGGGTTTTCCCGGAAGCGAGTTGAAGGCCGTAGAGTGCCGCAAACCGGCCAAGGAGGGGCAATGATCAGGAAGGCGCTGATGGGGGGCTGGCTCAGTGATGCTTTGATCAGGGAAACAACTTGCCGGGATTGAGTATCCCGTTGGGGTCGAATACCTGCTTGATCTGTTTCATCAGCGCCATGGTGGGCGCGTCAATCTCGCGCCCCACATAGGCGCGCTTTTCGCGGCCCACGCCATGCTCCCCTGAAAGCGTGCCGCCGAGCTTCAATACCAAGTCAAAAACCTCGTCCAGGCAGGCTTCTCCTCGCCGCATTTCATCGGGATCGTCCGGGTTGATCAGCAGGTTGACGTGGATGTTGCCGTTGCCGGCATGGCCAAAATTTACGTTGGCCACGCGGTATTTCCGGCTCAACTCTTCCAGCTCGTGCAGCAGCTCAGGCAGTCTTGAAACCAGTACGACGATGTCCTCGTTGATTTTCTTCGGGGCAATGTCGCGCAGTAATGGTGAAAGCGCCTTGCGCACCGCCCACAGTCCGGCGGGATCGGCGGTGGCTTCCACCGAAATCAGGCCGTCGTTGCTGCAGGCCAGATGGACAGCCTCAGCGCTGTCGGCAATTTCCGCAGTTCCTCCATCCACCTCGATTATCAGCATGGCGCGCGAGTTTTCCGGCAGCAGGCCGGGGTGACGACCGCGGATCAGGTCGAGCGCTGCGCTGTCGAGAAATTCCAGCGCGCTGGGGATATGCGGTTGCGCCATGATCGCGGCGATCGCCTTGGCACAGTGGGTGATATCGGCATAATGTGCGGTGATGCCGCCCACCGATTGCGGCAGCGGGGTGAGCTTGAGGGTGGCCTCGGTAATCACGGCAAGTGTACCTTCCGAACCGATGATCAGGCGCGTCAGATCGTAGCCGACCACGCCCTTGGTGGTGGAGCAGCCGGTCTTGATGATTTCGCCGCTGCCGGTCACCGCCTTCAGCCCCAGCACATGGTCGCGGGTGACCCCGTATTTGACCGCATGGGGGCCGGCGGCGCAGGTGGCGAGGTTGCCGCCGATGCTGCAATAAGCGCTGCTGGAAGGATCTGGCGGCCAGAAAAAGCCGTGTTGTTTTGCCGCTTCCTGGATTTCCTGGTTGAGCACGCCGGGCTCTGCGACGATCACCCGGTTGGAGGGGGCGACGTGAATGATGTTGCGCATGCGCTCCAGCGACAATACCAGCCCGCCGCATTCGGGAGTGCTGCCGCCGGCGGTGCCGGTGCCCCTGCCGCGCGGCGTGACCGGCACGCCGCATTGATTGCAAAGCAGGATGATGTCCCGCACCAGCTCGGCGGTGAGCGCAAATGCAACCGCATCGGGCGGGAATATCTTGCGGCTGTTGTCGTAGGCGTAGGCATAACAGTCCACCGGATCGGTGAAGAGATTGTCCTGGCCAACGATGGCTTGAAGCCGGTTGATGAAATCGGCTGGGAGGGTCAAAGACTGCGGATCCTGGCCAGGGTCGCGGTGGTGGAGCGCTGATGCAGGAACGGAATCGAATGGACTGCCCCGCCCCAGCCTTGCACTTCCCGTGCGCCGACGATGTCGGTTATGGCCCAGTCGCCGCCTTTTACCAGCACATCCGGCTTGCAGGCAAGAATCAGGTTGAGCGGCGTGTCCTCATCGAAACCGATGACCAGGCTGACGCTTTCCAGTGCCGCCAGCACCGTCATGCGGTCATCCTGATTGTTGATCGGACGTTCGTCGCCTTTACCCAGACGCTTCACCGAAGCATCGGAGTTGACACCGACAATCAGGCTGGCGCCCAGCGCCCGCGCCTGCGCCAGATAGGTGACATGGCCGCGGTGAAGAATGTCGAAACAGCCGTTGGTGAACACTCGCGGGCGCGGCAGCATGGCAATGTGCTCAGCCAAATTGCTGGGTGTGCAAATCTTGTTCTCAAACAGCGGTGCAGCGAAAGAGATCATCAGTCGATGTATTCGAACAGCTTGACCACCGTATGCACGCCATCGGTGGTGCGGGCGATGTCCACGGCATTGCCCGCTTCCTTGTGGCTCACCATGCCGAGCAGATAGACCACGCTGTTCTCCGTCACAACTTTGACATAATTGGTCTGGAATTTCCCTATGTCCACAAAGCGTACCTTGACCTTGGAGGTCAGGTAGGTGTCGTTGCTGCGGGAGGCGTAGGAGCTGTTGTAGGTAACGGCGAGTTCGTTGATGACGTTGCTGACATTGGGAACACCACGGACGATTTTTTCCGCTTCCTGCTTGGCGGCATCGGTCGGAACCTCGCCGGTCAGCAGGACGGTACGGTTGTAGCTGGTGACGTTAATGTGAACCGTGTCCTTGAATTTTTCGTCAAGGCGGTTGGAGGCTTTCAGCTCAATACCCTGATCCTCGATGAAAGTGCCGGCAGTGCGGCGATCCTCGGCCATCAGAACACCCGTTCCCGCGCCGGTTGCAACGATCGGGAAGCATCCTTGCAGGTTGATGACGGAAAAAGCCATGACAATCAGATAGACATAACGAGCCATACTACGGGTAATCTGGCTAGCTCCCCTCTCCCCAACCCTCTCCCTGCACCCGCAAGGAGTGTCCCCGCCGAGAGCGGCAGCAAAGCTGCTCGCTCTGGCGAGACGGGAGAGGGGGATAGGGTTCACCTTCGGTGTGTTTTCATGGTTTGGCATTTATTCAACTCCCAGTAAAAGACAATCAACGGCATCGCACAGGCAGTGGATGGCTGTAATATGGATTTCCTGCGTGTGCGCGGTGCGGTCGCCCGGCGCACACAGGTGGATGTCGCCCGGCATCAGGATTTCGGCCATCTGGCCGCCGCCCCTGCCGGTCAGTGCGATCACGTTCATGCCGCGATCATGGGCTGCGTTTGCCGCCTGAATCACATTACGGGAATTGCCGCTGGTGGAAATGGCGAGCAGCAGGTCGCCGGAGTGCCCCAGGGCGCGTACCTGCTTGGAGAAAATTTGGTCGAAATCATAGTCGTTAGCGATCGAGGTGAGGGTTGAAGCGTCGGTGGTCAGCGCGATTGCGGCGAGCCCTGGGCGCTCCATCTCGAAGCGGTTGAGCATTTCCGCGGAAAAGTGCTGGGCGTCAGCCGCCGAGCCGCCATTGCCGCAGGCAAGAATTTTGCCATCGGCCAGCAGGCATTGCACAATGCGCTCCGCCGCATCGGCAATCGGGGCCGCGAGGAGGTCCACCGCCTGCAACTTGAGATGGGCGCTCTCGGTAAAGTGGTGGCTGATTCGGCTGATGAGATCCATGTTTGTTAGTCGTTAGCTGTCAGCGATCAGCTGTCAGCTTTGGGTTTGTGCGCGGCGGAGCCGCGCGGGTTTACTGAATGCTGACAGCTCGTTACTCGCCAAAGGCATTCCTGATCCACTCGATGTCATTATCCCGCAGGCCGCGCAACAATACCACATCGAAGCGGCAGGCGGGGGAGGTGTGCAACTGTTGCAAATAATGCCGGGCGGCGAGCACCAGCTTGTGTCGCTTGCTGGCGGTGATGCTGGCCGCAGCCCCGCCGAATGCCTCGTTTCCGCGCAGCCTGACTTCGACGAACACTAGCGTTTTTTGATCATTGAAGACCAGGTCGATCTCGCCGAAGCGGCAGCGATAGTTGGTTTCGACCAGTTTGAGCCCCTGCCGCAGCAGGAAGGTCGCAGCCAGTTGCTCTGCTTCGGCGCCCTTATTGCCTGGGTTCGCCAAGATTGTTCGGGTTGGCGAATTCAGTCGCTACCGCTGTCCCCTCAATGAATTGCGCGGCCGTCATTTCGCGCTGGAACTGGTGGTCGGTAAGGCTGATCTGGCCGGTCACGCCGTCCAGCACGTTGCCATCCCCCAGTTGCGGGTTCTGCGCCATTAAGGTGGCAATACGAAAGGCATCGATGCCCAGCGCGTAAAGCCGCTCCTGTTCGATGCTGAAGTTTTCGACGCGCGGGTACACCATTACGGCGGGGTGGTCGGGCAACAGCAACCAGGGCATTTCGGTAAACAGCACGCCATTC
>JAJXTJ010000066.1 GCA_021783895.1 Pseudomonadota bacterium
ACCTCCAGCAGCAAGGCGGCGCGGCGTAGACGTTGCTCGACGCTGCGCTCGTCCTCCGGGATCTGGTTGAGGGCGTCGAGGCTCGCCGCGGCATCGTCCTGCCCGGCGGGCGTGGCGAGGACAGGCGGATAGTAGAGCGCCCACTGCACCGCATCGCGCGGCTTGACCACGACGCGCGAGGTCGGCGCTGCACCCGCTTGCGATTCGGCGACCTCGCCCGGGTTGATCACCACCTTGCCCTGCTCGTTGGACGCCAGCACCCGGCCTTCAAGCAACAGCAGGGAAGCGCGATCCTCCGCCACCCGAATCTCGAACTCGGTACCCTCGATCGATCCGTTGAGATAAGGCGTATTGACCGAAAACAGGCGCGGCTTGCGGCTGAAGGACTGAATGGCACCCTTGACCAGGTCGAGCAGGGAACGCTTTTCCTTGTTGCCGCTGATGTCAACGAGACGCATGGTGGTGTTTTGATCAAGACGCATCACCGCCTCGTTGACCAACACCACTGCCGCCCGGCTGAACGCCCCCACGCGGATCGTATCGCCTTTGCACAGCGGATCGATAAGTTTGGCGGTACGCCATCCCTGCTGCGCATCACCTTGAATTTGAACCCGCCCGTCGAGAGAGGCAAACCGTCCGACAGGCTCCTTGCACGATGCCAGCGCGTGGACCGGGGAATACAGCGCTGCCAGAACAGCAAGCAACGGGACTGCACGTAATGAACCGCTTTTGATAACGGTTAACCTGAACACATCGACTCCCTCTCTCTAACGAAACGCATCCCGAGTGGCAGGTTCCGACAGCAGTTTTAATATTTCAGAATTTATTTATTTCCATTTCCAGATACCACGCAATATTCATGCGTGGAACGGCGTTCCCGGAAAATCCCAATCAATTCAATCAGTAACCGCCATCCGCACCCAAGCCATTAAAATCGGCAGGAAATCTGTAAAAAATCCTGACAACCGGTATATGCCCTGTTGGTGAACAGGCTCACGCCTCGCCCGTCGAAGACGAGCGGGGCGCAACCGTGCCTACGGTATGCCCTCTCCAGCCGTCCGGTAATGAGGGGAACCCCCTGTCATACGCTAGGGGATTCCCCTATTTGGCCTTGATGTGCCTGATCAAACGGCAGCTGTTGGATTCAGTTCGTTTCAAGCAATTGAACGGCAAAGCGGACCAGGTCGCGGCCACTCTTCATTTGCAGTTTTTCCTTGAGATTGGCCCGGTGGGCCTCGATGGTCTTGATGCTGCGGTTGAGCTTTTCGGCTATCTGTGTGCTGCCGAACCCCAGTCCTATGAGACACAGGATTTCGAACTCGCGCTCGCTCAGCCCCCCGATACGGCTGGGGCGATCACCCTGAGGCGCAACCATGCGTTGCACTATTTCCGTGTGCATGGCCGCGCTGAGATAGACATTTCCAGCCAGTATCTGGCGCACGGCCAGCAGGATATTCCGGGTGCCTTCCTGCTTCATGAGGTAGCCGTTGGCGCCCGACCGCAAGGCGCGTTCAGCGAACAGGGATTCATCGTGCATGCTCATGGCCAGTATCGACAGCGTCGGATAGCGCGCCCGGAAAATCTTGATCAGGTTCAGGCCCGATTCGCCATTCAAGGAAATATCGACAATGGCCAGGTCATGACTGCAAGCAGACATGGCAGCCAGCGCCTCCTTCAAATTGGAAGCCTGGCAGCATAAATGGAGGTCGTCGTACAGGTTGAGCAACTGCGCCATGCCCTCGCGGACGATGGGGTGGTCGTCAACCATCAGGATGCGGGCTTTACCTTGCCTGGTCGCTTTGGCGGCGCTTGTGTTGTCGGCGTTCATTTTGTTCTCCCATGCGAGCAGGATAAATGAGAGCAACAGTTGTTCCACCTTGTGCATTTCTCGTTATTTCGAGTTCACCACCGAGCATGTTCGCCCGGGCGCGCAGACTATGCATACCCAACCCCTGCCCATCATGTTCGGGAGTAAAGCCGATACCATCGTCTCTGACCGACAGGCGACACTGTAGATTGTCGCAAGCCAGATCAATCCAGAGACGATGGGCCTGACTGTGCTTCACGGCGTTATTGATGGCCTCCTGCGCAAACCGGTACAGATTGATGGCGATGTGCGGATCAACCCTCTGCGCCTCAAAATCGGCGTGGACCTCGCAGTGCAAGCCATGCAACGATCTGGGGTTGTCCGCTAACTGTTCGAGTGCCGCGGAGAGCCCGAGGGATTCCAGTGCCGCAGGATAGAGTCCTCTGGCCACCCTGCGGGTCATGTCGATCGACTGGTTGACCAGTTCCACGATTCTGCCGGCCGCGTCAGCTTCCGGTTGCACCCGATCACTGAGCTGTTGCTGCAAAGCCGCACCCAGGAAAGCAATGCTGGTCAGGTGCTGTCCCAGGCCGTCGTGCAATTCCCTGCCGATGCTTTTCTGCTGCGCTTCGCTGGCCTGGATCAATACAGCTTCCAGACGTTTGCGTTCGGCCATTTCCCGGCGCAGGCCTGCATTGGTTTTTGCCAACTGTTCGGTGCGATCCCTGACCCGTTGCTCCAGCACTTCTTGCGCGCTTCTGATCGCCGCCCGCGCGCGTTGTTGTTCGGCGCTGAAAACCGCCAGCAGAAGGCCGGTCACGGCAAGCACGTTGACGAAAATGCACCAGCCAATCAGGCTCTCGGCAAGCGTGCCGAGCGCAAAGGGACCGGTTCCGTGAGTCGCCCCCCAGATGGCCAGCGCGGAAATGAGCAATGTGACCAGGGCGGCACCCCAATGCTCGAAGCGGAGCGCGCCCCAGATGACGAAGGGCAGGATGGCAAGCGACGCCGGGTAGTAACCGTGACCGGCCAACTCAGGGGTGGCAAAGATCAGGTAGCTGACCAGCAGGAGCGCTGCGAGCAGGACCCCAGCCTCGGCCACCCTCGGCGGTGAGAGCACGGGACGGGGATGATAGAGCCAGACCAGCAAGGGTGGGGCGACCACGAGCACGCCCATCATGTCGCCCAGCCACCATGTCAACCACACCGAGGCGTATTCGCCGTAAGCAACAATACCCCCCAGGGCCAGGCTGGCCACGCCAAGCGATGCGCTGATCATCGTGCTGCACATGGCGGCCAGAACGATCAAGCCGAACACGTCACGGCGGCGATCCAGCGTGTTCCGGAAGCCCGCCAGCCGTTTCAGTAGCCAGGCACCTGCCAAAGCCTCGAGCACATTGCCGGTGGCGATACCCGCGGCAATCATGAGTGGCAATCCGGTCCAGGCATTTGCCAGAAAGGCGCCGAGGGCGATGCCAGGTGCAATGCGGTAGCCAAAAGCCAGAATGGCCACCAGTGCAATCCCGCTCGGCGGCCAGACGAGTGTGACCGTGCTGCCGACAATGGCAAACATGAGCCCGGCATGTGCCGCGGCGAAATACACCATCGCCACGCCACACAAGCGCAGAAAAAAGCCGGTTCGTGTTTCACTTTTCTTCATGGGCGGAATAATCCCCGGAAAAGCACACGGGCAAAATGATTTCACCCTGGCAACGCAAGAGTGCGCTTGTGCCCTGGACGATTGTAGTCGTTCACAAAGCGACAACTCGCGTTTCCTGTCATGACGATTCGGGATGGTACGATTCCGCATCCGAGCCTGGCTCATCCCATCTCAACACCCACCGCGTTCCACCCACAATGGGTAACGACATGAGATGGCTCACAACTTGCTGTTGATGCCGAGTCCAACCCTGGAGACTATCTCTTGCGATCCCCGATCCAGACTTACCTTGAACAGCTCCACGGTCGTCTTGCCGGTTTGAATGGGGGCGCGATGGCGAGCTACATTCCGGAACTCACCAAGGCTGACCCCAACTGGTTCGGCATCTGTCTGGTGACCATGGACGGCGTGGCCTATTCCGTGGGGGATTCCGAACAGCTCTTCACGATCCAGTCCATTTCCAAACCCTTCGTCTATGCCACTGCCCTGGCGGATCGCGGACGCGACTTCGTTGCCAGCCGAGTGGGTGTGGAACCGAGCGGCGACGCCTTCAATTCCATCAGCCTTCATCCCCAAACTGGTGCACCGCTGAATCCAATGATCAATGCTGGTGCAATCGCCTCGACCAGTCTGGTGAGCGGCGACACACCCGAGGCGCAATGGCAACGGATCGAGTCGTCCCTGTCGGCATTCATGGGGCGGGACATCAGCGTGGACGAATCGGTTTATCGCTCCGAAAGCGAAACCGGCTTCCGCAATCGTGCCATCGCCTGGATGTTGAAGAACTTCAGCATCACCGATGGCGAACCCATGGCGTCGCTGGAAAACTATTTCCGGCAATGCTCCATTCTGGTCAATTGTCGGGATCTGGCTTTCATGGCGGCGACCCTGGCAAATGGCGGCGTGCATCCTCTCACCGGCAAGCGCGCCCTGCCGACCGAACATGTCGAGCGGGTATTGAGCGTGATGGCGACCTGCGGCATGTACGACTATGCGGGCAGCTGGTTGTACGAGGTCGGGATTCCCGCCAAGAGTGGCGTCGGTGGCGGGATCATCGCCGCCCTGCCGGGCCGTTTCGGCATCGGGGTGTTCTCCCCCCCGCTCGACGAGAAGGGCAACAGCGTGCGCGGCATCGAAGCCTGCAAGCAGTTTTCCAGGGATTTCAGCCTGCACGTCTTTACCCGCGCGGGCGATCCCAAAACCGCCCTCAGCCGCATCTATACCGGTGCCGACGCCCCCTCGCGGCGCGAACCGGGGGCTGAATTGCGCGTCTGCCTGAAGGAATATGCCCATCGCATCAAATACCTGTGCCTGCACGGCCTGCTGGCGGTGGACGGCATCGAATACGTCATCCGCAAAATGCGCGAAATGGCACCCGAAAGCCATAGCTTCATTCTCGACATGCATCTGGTGACAGGCATCTCCGAAAGCGCCGCCAGACTGCTTAATCAGGCGCGTCTCGGCTTCATGGAAGAAGGTCTTGCCGTGGTGTTTTCGCGCATCCATGAACGCCCAGCCCTGATCGAGCCGCTGGGCAAATCGACCGGCAATGGCGACCGTGGATTTCTCAATTTCGAAGACAATGATCTGGCGGTCGAGTGGTGCGAGAACCGCCTGCTCTGTACAACCGTACAGTTACCCGACAGCGTCACCTCCATGGCCGATTTTCCGCTGTTCAGAGGCGTGCCCGAGCCCCTGATGAAGCAGGTCGAGGCGGTGACGCGCCTTGAACACTATGCGTCGGGCGAACGCATCCTGACGTCCGGCCAGGCCGGCGACGGTCGAATCTTTTTCATCGAACACGGCCAGGTCAGTATCCAGGTCCCCCTGCAGAACGGGGGCAGTCAACGCATTTCCTCGATGGGACCCGGAATGAATTTCGGCGAGATGGTTCTGCTCGGTCAGACCACCCGCAGCGCCACGGTCATCGCGGACACCGAAGTCAGATGCTGCATTCTCGAAGCTGGAGACTTCAACCGGCTTTCGGATACGACGCCCTTGCTGAAAATCGCCTTGCTGGAAAACCTGAACAAGGACATGGCCAACAAATTGCGCCGAGCCACCCAGTGGATTGCCGCGCTCGCTTGATTATCAGCCTTGCGTCCATTTCAGGTATCACCGCCAGCCCCTATTGATCCCGATCCCCGCGCGCACCCTTTTTGGTGGACGTAGTGAAAGCGTCTATATTGATTCCAGCGCGCTGATCCCGCGCATTGATATCAATCGCGGAGAATAAAAACATGCCGATCAGTTCATGCGGTTTGTCGGACAGCGATCTGGAAAAAATCCGCTCGCGCGCCACAAGAGCAGCTCATAACGCGGGCGAATGCGTCTTTACCGAAGGCGATGAGGCGGATTTCATCTACTTCATCGAGTCCGGCCGGGTAGCGATCTACATCGAGAAATTCGCGGTCAAGGAGGAAATCCATACCCTCGGCGCGGGAGAATGCTTCGGCGAAATGGCAGTGTTTCTCAATGGCAGACGCACGGCTTCGGCGGCAACGGTCGAGGACACCGTTTTCATGCGGGTCGCCAAAAAAGAATTTCTCGATCTGGTTCGAACCGATGAGGAAATCGCCACCAGCATCAAGTCGCTGCTGGAAAAACGCACCGAAGAATTGATGCTGCGCGAGACCCTGATCGGCAACACCGGGATCGCCAGCAAACATCTTCATGTCAGCATCAAAGGCGACCCGTCCCTGCGCGAGACCGCGCTTTTCCGTGAACGCTATGAAAGCGCGGTCGACAGGATCCTGCCGAAACTGATGCCACGCCTGGAAGAACTGCTGCTTGAGCGAAGTGTTCTTCAGGTATTCATCGGTTTCAACAGTGGCGAAATCAGGACGGTGAGTCTGCTCAACCCGTTCTGCGAAGAAATCCATCAAGTCAGGAAATTTCTGGACGAGGTGTATCTCGATCGCCATTTTCCACGTATCGACTACGCACAAAAAGCCGACACCGTCAGGCAACTCTACCGCACAGTTCTGACCAGCGCCTGGTTCGACGGTCTGCCCGCGCAGCAGAAACACTTGTGGGAAGGCTGCTACCGAGGCTGGAAACCGATCTCGCCGGACGAAATATCCGCCACGATTGCACGCCTGCCCGACTTGCGCAGCATCCAGAATTATTATCTGCGCAACATCACCCTCAGCATGATTCGCGACGTCATCCACATGCAGTTCAACTGCGACGGCACGCACATTGTAAGTGCCGAGGATTACGAGCGCTTTCTCGAAGAAAACCTGTAAGCCCTGCACGCACGCCCCAGTGGGCCTGATGGATGGCTTAATCGGCAAGTTTCGGCAGGCTTGATAGCAATCGCGGACAAAGGGTCTACCCTGAATCAGGGCTTGGACACTATTCAGCCAGACGTGTTCGGCCCAAAGGCGTTCTGTCACGAGCAACGAGACTTGGCTGCTGTCGCCCGA
>JAJXTJ010000067.1 GCA_021783895.1 Pseudomonadota bacterium
CGAAAGTGCTGAAGGCGCGCGCCCCTCAGCCGGACTGCGGCGATTATTTCCTGCTGCGTCGCTATGAAAGGGCGCGCAAGGCGGATATTCTGGCGATGCAGATGGTGACCGACGGGCTGCAAAAGCTGTTCAACAATCGTAGCCCGGCGTTGAAGCTGGCGCGCAACCTGGGCCTTTCCCTTGCCGGCAGCTTGCCCTGGCTGAAAAACGGCCTGGTGCAACATGCGGTGGGACGGCATCTTAACCAACTGATTTTTTAACCTTGAAGGAAATCGTAATGCATTCAAAATTTTTGGTCTGCCTGTTGTCGGTTTTTTGCCTTGCCGGCGTGGCGCTGGCCGATACCAGGCCGGGTACGGATGAAGTGGCGGTTAAGGCCGCCGTCGAGAAGAAGTTTCCCGGTATGAAGATCGATAGCCTGCAAAAGACCCAATATGGTGAATTGTATGAGGCCGTCATGGAGGGAAACCAGATTTTCTATACCGACAAAAATGCCAATTACATTCTTGTCGGCAACCTGATCGACGCCAAGACCCAGCGTAACGTGACCGAAGCACGGATGCGTGACCTGACGCAGGTGAAATTCGATACGCTGCCGCTAGCGTGGGCAATCAAGCAGGTGAAAGGCAACGGCAAGCGCAAGATGGCGGTGTTTTCCGATCCGGATTGCCCCTTTTGCAAGAGGCTCGATGCAGAACTGGCAAAGGTCACCGATGTGACGATCTACATTTTCCTCTACCCGATCGCCAGCCTCCATCCCCAGTCGGCAGACAAGGCCAGGGCGGTATGGTGTGCGTCCGATCGCGTCAAGGCCTGGGAGGATCTGATGCAGAAGGGAATCGTGCCGCAGACGGGCGGCAAGTGCGAAAACCCGGTGGAGAAAATCGCCGAGTTGGGGAGCAGGCTCAAGGTCAACGGTACGCCCACGATCATCTTCGCCGACGGGATGCGCGTTCCCGGCATGGTCCCCGCCGCCAATCTGGAAAAGCTGCTTAACGGGGAAAGGCCGCAACATTGAAACCGAAAAACTCAGTTGAACCACAGAGGCACAGAGAAAAACAAAGCGCTGTGTTGCTAAGCAGGGTCACCCACCGGGCGAGTTCCGGCTGGCCGGCAAGCCATTGGTTTATGGCCTTTCTCTGTGCCTCTGCGTCTCTGTGGTGAGGAATTTAAGTTGAAAGAATTCTGGAACCAGCGCTATAGCGGCGACGAATTTTTCTTCGGCACCGACCCCAACGCTTTTCTGACCGCGCAGCTTCACCGCTTCAAGCCTGGGCAAACCGTTCTGGCCGTGGCCGATGGCGAGGGACGGAACGGGGTCTGGCTCGCCCGGCAGGGACTGGACGTGACGGCGGTGGATTTCTCCCCGGCTGCGGTGGATAAGGCGCAACGATTGGCGGGGCAATATGGGGTAAGCGTGCGTCACGAAATCAGCGACCTGTTTGCCTGGAACTGGGATGAAAACCGCTTCGATGCCATTGTGGCGATTTTTATCCAGTTCGTCGGCCCGGAACAGCGCCGTAACCTGAATGAGCTGATGCTGCGCGCCCTCAAGCCGGGTGGCTTGCTGATCCTGCAAGGCTACCGGCCAAAGCAGCTGGAATACCGGACCGGCGGCCCTTCCAGCGTGGAGAACCTGTACACGGCGGAAACCCTGCGCGAGGAATTTTCAGCCATGGAAATTCTTCATCTGGCCGAACATGACGACGAGATTTGCGAGGGGGAAGGACACTGCGGCATGTCGGCGCTGGTGGATATGGTGGCGCGCAAGGGTTTTTAGGGCTATATTGAATATGGATTTATTCTATAAAAATCAGTTAACCACGGGGATCACGGGGTAAAATCATATTTGTTACATAGCTATGTCCAAGCATCCGTTGGGTGAAATGATTTGATGCTCCCAAGTCCTGGTTCTTCCCCGTGTACCCCGTGCGCCCCGTGCGCCCCGTGGTTAACATGCTGTTTTTAGGTTTATTCTAAAAGGAGAGTCGGACATGAAAATCACCAAAAAGAAACTGCTCGAAGAACTCAACAAAGACCTGGAATGGGAATACGCTGCGGCGGTACAGTATGTCCAGCATGCTTCCGCGATCACCGGCGCACAGTATGAATCGATCCAGAAGGAGCTGATCATTCACTCCCAGGAGGAGATGATGCACGCCGTCATGCTGTCCGACCAGATTGATTTTCTTGGCGGTGTGCCCACGGTGGACGTGGAAAAACGCGAAACCGACAGCGACAGCCTGGCGATGTTGAGGCAGGATTTGAAGGGCGAGGATAACGCCATCGATCGCTACAAGGAACGGATTGCCCAGGCCGAGGCGCTCAAGGAATATGGCCTGCGCCGCGTGCTTGAGGACATTCTGATCCAGGAGGAAGAGCACAAGCGCGACCTGCTGACGGTGATCAAGAAGTAGTAGCATTGATTTTGTAATACCTCAACGGCTATGGACAATCTGGGTTAATTGAAATCGCGTCGCAAGGTCAGCGAGAGGTCTGCACGTTTGTACTGATTAACCGGGATGTTGGACTGATTGCGGATCAAGCTGATTTGCGGTCGCAGCGACCACATTGCGTTGCGCCTGAAAACCAGTCCAATACTGAGGTCGCTTTGCCTGTCCTCGCGGTAAATCAGGAAAGCGCTGTTGATCCGGTCGTATTTCCCTTGTTGGATGCCGACAGTGGCATATAGGTCGATATTTTCTTTCAGCGCGGTCTGGCCGGTCAGTCGCATCCCTTCGAGGTGTTTGCCGCCATCGACACGCTGGTCGGTATCCTGCTCCATGCCACCATAAATGGTGCTGAACAGGGAGGTGCGGCTGTCGCCGAAAGCATGCGCCCAGCCGATGCCGGCAATCGACTGGTTAAAATTGTTCGCCGTGAGTGCCGGGTCGGGATAGCGGTAGCGAACATGCTGGCCAAACAGGATAGCCTGATTGTCAACGTCATAAACGTGCCGCCATTCCCCGTTGACTCCGCCGGAGTCGCGGTTGGTCTTGCCATCGAGATAAAACTTTCCCAATATTGTGCCGGCCCGGAACTGTTCCCTGTTTTTGGCAAAGCTCAAGCCGATACGTCCGTCCAGTCCGGTAAAATCGAAATTGTCGTGCGACTGGTTAGTGCGGTTGCGTAAATCGGCGCCGGCATACAACGACCAGTTTGGGGCGATTTGACGGCTTGCCTCGATGCCTGCGGCCATATCCAAAGTGTTGTCGGCGGTCTGGACGTTGACCGGATTCAGCGTAAATACCGCATTCACGAGCACCGGAATCATGATCTGGCTTTGGCCGGTGGCGTTATTGACGTTGGTGTCCCTGCCGATGCCGATTTCGAAATATCCACGGGTCTGCATTTCCGGTTCGTTAAAGGAATACGCTATCGCCGCGAGATATTGCCTGACCGTGGCCAGGGCTGCGGGGGGCGGGTTTTGCTCCAGTGCGCGCAGGAATTCGGCGCGAGCACGTTCCATGTCGCCCAGGGCAAAATAGGCTCGCCCCATGTCCACCCTGGCGGCAGCAAACCGGGGATCTACCGCGAGCACCCGCTCGAAGATCAGCGTGGCCTTGTCCGCGTGGCCGCTGTTCAGCGCCGCCAGGCCGAGGAGATAATCGAATGCCGGCTTCCCCGCCTGTTCGAATTCTTCCTTCTCGAGCAGCGCATAAGCGTCCGCGGCACGACCTTCGGCAATCAGCTTCCGGGCCAGCTCCAAGTCGGCTGCTGCCGCAGACGCTGCCGCCATCAATAAAATCCCCGCGAACAGCAAGGAGACGAGAATCGATTTTGCCGGATTAACGGTCCCGGCTTCGTGTCCGCTTTTCATCGGGACAACACCGCGGTGCCGATCACATTCTGACCGGTCGTCGTGCTCAGGCCATAGGCGGAAATCAGCCCATTCGCACTCGGCCCGACCAGGATGCCCACCGCAGTGCCGCCGCCCACGCCTGACCCGCATGACGCGCCGGTGCAGCTAACGGCAAGCGGGACGCCGGTTTGAGCGAAGGTACCCAGCGGCACGCTGCCGTTGAAAGCGCCGTTCCAGTTCCTGGCGTGGGCATCGATAACCCCCACATTGTAGGAAGTCACGGCGGCATTGGCCCCCAGGCTGACGTTCACGTTCAGGTTGACGCTGCCGCCGCTGCCGCCCAATTCGTCGGTTGGCTGGGTGAAGCCGAACAGGTTGGAGAACGACGCGCTGCCTGTCATGGCGCTGATGACCTCCGGCGGGGTCGCACCGCTCTTGGCATAAACGAAATGGTGGAAATCCACCGGTATCGCATTTCCGTTGCTGTCGAAGGAGACTCCGCCGGCATAGATGCCCCAATTGATGTCGGTTCCTGCCAAATCCTCGTCGCCAGAATTGACCAGTGATGCACCATTGGCCAGATAATTAAAATGGGTGGCATTGTTCGATACCGATGCGGGCAGTTCCTGCGCATTAAGCAAAAGATTGGAACCGGAGTCGAAGGCCCGCACGCTGCCGACCTCCAGTATCCGGCTCCCGGTTTGCGCCCCCACCATGAAGCTGGATGACTCTGCCGGCGAGGTTGCTTTCAGGCCTTCGTGCAGTTCGATTTCGCCATCGCCCAGCTTGATCGGCGTAACGAGTTCATCCGCTTCGGCGGCTGTCTCAGGATTCCCGGCGCCCGAATTTTCCAGAGTTTCCCTATCGGAACGGGTTTTCGGAACCGCCGGTTTATTGTGCTTGTCCGGCCTGGTAATCGGGTCGCCGAACAGGGGGGGAGGCATCTCTAGCATGACCGGCGCGGCGCCGTGCAGCGCGGCGAAGCCGGTTTGGTTCGGCCCGATCAGAAGCTTGCCTTTCTCTGTTTGCAATACGGTCGCTCCGGAAATTACCCGGTTGTAAGTGCCGGGCTCGACCGGCGCAAGCTGACCCGCCTGCGGAGCGGGAACGAAGAAGGTTTCATGATCGGTGCCGCGAATGCTGATTTCTGCATTGGGCGTCCGGATGCCGTAAGCCTCTTTGTGCCGCTTGCCGATGGCGCCGGTCACGGTGCGCATGCCGCCTTCCAGCAGAGCGAGCTCGCTGCGTTCGCTGCCATCCTCGACGCCATGATAGACGAAGGTTTCGATCGTCAACCGGCTATTCGGGCGCAGCAGTACCGTGCCGCCGTCCACCATGCTCAACTGCACCAGGGCATTTTTGCCGGTTTGCAAGGTTTCGCCCGCGCACACCGGGTCTCCCTTGGCGATGATCCTGCTTTGGCCCGGACTTTGCACTTCGATGCGGCCAACGGCAAACAGCACCTTGCCCGCCATTTGCCCGGTGCCGCCGATGCCACTTCCCATAGCCGTCGCGCCTGTCCCGCCGATACCGCCATCATTCGCGGTCGCGCCCGTCCCGCCGATACCGCTGCCGAGGGATGGCGCTCCGGTACCGCCGATGCCGCCCGCTTCGGGTGTGCAGACGCCGGCATTTGCCCAGGCAACGCCGGGGGCGACAAAAAGTCCGCACAGCAATATCGCCGTGCGCAGAAAGGAGCTATTCCGCAGTGTTGACATCATCACTCCCGATTTCGCTGAAATTGTAGATGCCGAAATTTGTCCGATGGATGGCGTCTTCGCGACCCGCATCCTTGTCTTGCAGTTCGATGGCGCGGCGGTTTACATTGTGCAGAGCCTTCATCCCGGCGGTTTCGGCAAAACGAGCGAATTCCCTGACCGAGTCGGGGCTCAGCTGGTCGTAATAGACGCAACGCTCAAGGAACGGCGGCTTGGTCCCGGCCATGTTATGCACCGTGGCGGCAAGGTGGTCATGGATATTCTGGCCGAAGAAGAAAACTTTTTCCTCGATGCCCTGGGGCGAAACGAACGCGTCCGCGGCAAGATGCACATTGTCGTGTTCGTCCAGGGTGGCGATGCCTTGGCGCAACCATTCGTCCAGCACCACGCGCGAGCGGAAATCCTTGCTTACCGATTGCACCAGCGCTTCGAAAGACCGATCGCCTCCCTTGCTGGCAAGGCGCGGCAAGGGTAGCGGCGCGCCTTGCGGGTCGAGATGCTCGGGGTTTCCGCTCCAGCGCGCGAGCAGCTGCGCGCTCAGGGAAGCCTGCGGCGTGAAACTGCTTTCGGTTTCCGGATTGTCGCGCAAACGCTTGACGTCGCGGCGGTGGACGCCGGTCAGGAGGCTGATCCGGCTGTCGGTCTGAGGCTTGTCTTCAAGTTTGAACTCATCTTCGGCGACCTGGATATAGGCCGATTTGACCAGATCGCAAAACGTCTGGAAATGGATGCCATGCGACAGCAGCAGCCGGATAAGCGGTCGCAAAATCCGCCGCAGTGCGGCCAGAAGAAGCACTGGCAATTCCCCTGCGGAATGATTTTGATGGCCCATTCGGATTGTCCGGTAGTAAAGTTAGATTCAAGAATAACACAAATTTAACTTGACGTGTGAAAATTGCACACGTAATATGCGCAAAAATCGTGTGAAAATTGCACACGCATTTTGAGTGAGAAGCAAAAAACACTACACAAAGGAGGTCCGGAATGAACAGTTCATTTATCGACAAGATGCGCTTATGCCTGGTGTTTGGCGTGGTGCTGCTTCAGGCAGGTTGCGGCGGTGGAGGCGGCGGCGGAACCGTTGGGGGATCGGGTTCGAACGTGATCTCCGGTATCGCATCGAAAGGGCCGCTGAACAGTGCTACCATCAGGGTTTACCAACTCAACGCCGACGGCAGCATAGGGGGGCAACTCGGCACCGATACGCCGACCAATACGGATGGCTCCTACTCGGTCAATATCGGCGGCTATAGCGGTGCGGCACTGGTCGAGGCCAGCGGCGGCACTTATCTGGATGAGGCCACCAATACCACCATTAGTCTGGCTACACCGCTACGCACGG
>JAJXTJ010000068.1 GCA_021783895.1 Pseudomonadota bacterium
ACCTCATACAGCCAGCTGCCGGCGTAGTCGTACATGCCACAGGTCGCCATGACGCTCAGCACCCGCTCGACGTGCTCGGCCGGCAGGGCCCGTTTTCCGGTGAGGGGGTGAATGCCGCCGTTCGCCAGCGTCGCCGCCATGTAGGCCAGATCCCGGCAGTTGACCAGGATCGAGCACTGGCGGAAATAGTTTTCCAGCGAGGCCATCGGCTCGCCGTCGATGATGCCGAAGTTCTTCAGCATCCAGGCGATGGCCCGATTGCGAAAGCCGGTTTCGCTCTCGGAGTGGTAGACCGATTCGTCGACGCTGAATTCGCGCCCCATGAACGCTGCCATGGAAGCCTCGATGCGCTGCCATTGGGCGTCGGGTGACCCGCCATCGACCAGGCTGGTGGTGGCGATTGCACCAGCATTGATCATCGGATTGAGCGGTGCACCAGTTTGGGGATTGAGACTGATCGAATTGAAGGCGTCCCCGCTCGGTTCCACCCCTACCCTGCCAGCCACGAAGTCTCGCCCCCGGTCCGCCAGCGCCGTTGCATAGACGAAAGGCTTGGAAATGGACTGGATGGTGAACAATTGATCCGCATCGCCCACGGAATAAGCCACGCCGTCCATGGTGACGAGGCAAATGCCGAACCACTGGGGGTCGGCTTTGGTGAGTTCGGGGATGTAACTCGCCACCTGGCCTCCATTCAAACCAGCAAGTCGGCTGTGGAGACCCTCAAGGTAAGCCTGGATCGGGGATTGCAAATGATGTCCTTAATGGTGTGCGCCACGCAGCTAAAAGCAAGTCCCGAGCCACCTCGATAAGATTGAGCGCCCGAGGAGCCGATCCATTTTTCAATCAAGACGAAAGCTTGTAGCGCTTCCCTCCCCCAATCTGCCAAGGCAAATATAAAAACGTGGCGGGTCGGCGATCTTGATGCCAGCGCTTATTACTTTGGAATCAATCGGGTACGTAACCATCATTGACAGAACTTCTCAAAGATGTGAAAAGTAGAGGCGTCGAGGAATGATAACGCGTTCGCATCCAGCAGTTCAGCCGCGACCAGGAAGCGTTGGCAGATCGTGGATGGTTTCTACAAACAATCAAAAGAGATTCAAAAACCCGATGCAAGAGAACGAGGCGATTTGCCGCCATCTCCGCAACAGCATTTTTCTAAGCGCCGCAAGCGAAGAAACGATTCTTGAACTCTCCACCCTGGTCGAATTCATCGAGGCCGCGGCGGGCGACAGAATCTTCGAGAAGGGCGATCTGGGGTCGGCCCTCTATTTTGTGGTGGAAGGCTCCATGCGCATTCACGATGGGGATATCGTGCTGACCCATCGCGGCGCGGGTGAAGCGTTTGGCGAGATCGGCGCCCTCGCCTCCCTGACCCGAACCGCTTCAGTGACGGCGGAAATTGACAGCCAGCTCTTCAAGCTCGACAAAAAGGCCCTCTTCGATACGATGGCCCGGCGACCGGAGGCGGCTTACAGCTTCATCGAAGCGCTCTGCCAGCGTGAAAGCGCCATGGTCCATGACGCCACCGAACGCGCGGTCAAAGCCAAGGTCACCGAACGGGAACTGGCGATTGCGCAAAAGATCCAGCGCAACTTCCTGCCTGACGTGGTGCCGGATGTCCCGGGCTGGAAACTGGCGGGTTACCTGCAACCCGCCCGCGAAGTCGCCGGTGATTTCTATGATTTTTTCGTCATTCCCAAGCTGGGTTGCGTCGGCCTGGTCATCGGCGACGTCTGCGACAAGGGCGTGGGGGCCGCGCTGTTCATGACCCTTTTCCGCAGCCTGATTCGCTCCACCTCGATGTACCGCGACTTTGTCGGCAACGACAATAATGCTGACGACGTCACAAAAATCCTCCAGCACAGCATCAGGCTGACCAACGAATATATCGCCACCACGCACGGGCAGAGCAGCATGTTCGCTTCCGTGTTCTATGGGCTTCTGATTCCGGAAACCGGACAGCTTTGCTACATCAACGCAGGCCACGAGTCTCCCCTGATCGTGGGTGCCGGCGGAATACGGACCAAGCTCGATCCCACCGGCCCCGTGATCGGCCTGTTTCCGGATGTCGTGCATGAAGTAAAAATTGTCGAGATACTTCCAGATGAGTTGCTGGTTGCGTACACTGATGGTGCTACTGACGCCAAGAATGCTGCCGGCGAGCAGTTTTCAGAAGACAATCTGCTGGCGCTGGTTGCGAATGGGGCGCCAACGGGCGGTGCGATGGTGCATCAGATCGTGGCCACGGTGGAAGCCTTCATTGGCGGCGCCGACCAGTACGACGACATTACCGTCATCGCGGCGTCTCGTGGAAGCATCGAATAAGTCGTTCGTGTTGTGTGGTGGCGGCTCAGGCCGGATCTTTGAAATAGATTGAATCAGAAAAACTGAAGGAGAGGTTTATGAGTTCCACGCTGCGTATCGCTGTATCCGAAGAAAAGGGCAACGTTCCCGTTACCATCCTGCAACTGACCGGCGACCTGGATGGCAAAACCTACAGTGAACTGGAAGCCAAAGCCGGTGAAATTATCGGTGCGGGCGCCAGCAACCTGCTGTTTGACCTGAGCGGCGTCGGATTCATGGGCAGCGCCGGGATGCGCGCCTTGCACGGCATCTCCAACAAAATCAAGACTGCAGGCCCGAACGGCAGCGCCGGGCAGATGAAGTTGCTTAACCCCTCTGATGCGGTCAGCCGTGTCTTCAAAACCCTGGGATTCGATCAGCATTTCAACATCCATCGCGATCTGGACGAGGCACTCAAGTCTTTCTAAGAACCGGTACGTTAAGGCTTCATGTCCCGAACCCGGCACCTCGAAATCGCGGCCGACCTGGATAACCTCAAACAGGTACGCGATTTCATCGAGGAAACCACGCAATCCTCCGGCCTCAATCATGAGCGCACAGGAGAATTGCTGCTGGCGGTGGATGAGGCCGTAACCAACATCATCATGCATGGCTGCCCCGGCGGCGGCTGTGCCATCGAACTCGAATTTCGCGGCGATCCCGACGCCTGCACGATTCACATTCGGGACAACGCCACGTTGTTCGACCCGACGGCCATGCCGGCCCCCAACCTGGACATTCCCCCCCTGGAACGCGACGCTCCGGGCGGATTTGGCGTCTACCTGTTCGAGCATCTGGTCGACCAGACCAGTTACCGGACCACCCCTGACGGCCGCAATGAACTGACGCTGTTAAAGCGAATTAATTAAGCCCCCTCAATCCCCTCATCCCGGACTCATTCAAGTCCTCGAACAGGAAGATTTTTGCGCTATATAGGTGCGATCACGCCACATTTTGGTGCAATGCACTATCGTAATTTGGGTAAGCCAAGAAAGCCTGTTTGATTGCGGGGACCGTCCCCAAAACACGCGCTACGCCATAGAAGCGGGGCGTCCCCAACCTGAGCAAACCTGGCCTCTATCCAGCCTTGAGCGTGCGGCTACTGTCGGAATTTTTTACACTTTCACGTCATGAAATTTCCGCCGATTCTCTTACGGGTTATAACGCATTGATTTTCCGGAAAAAATAAACTATAGGATTTTCAGGTATGGCTTTTGCTTGTATACAACATGAAAAATAACTAAGTTTCACTTCACTAAACACAAGTAAAAAAGTGCTTTTGTTTAGGACGCCAGAGTGGCTTCAATAAAACAGTCTAAATGGGGAAGCGGTGTGCTAAAGATTTCCGGTATCAAGTATGAGGTTCTGCTTTTTGCTGCCCTGGTGCAGATTCACACCCCGGCAATGGCTCAGGAGGCATGCCGCGAAACCGCTGGCAAGTTCGCCTCGATCGAGGGCCAGGTTCAGGTTCGGGGTGACGAGCAGCAAAACTGGCGTGCTGCCAAGCCGGTTGACCGTCTCTGCAAAGGCGACACGATCCGCGTCGGAGAATTGAGTCGGGCGGCGGTGGTCCTGGTCAACGAAGCGGTGATTCGTCTTGACCAGAACACCACCATGCGGCTCGTCGACATCAGCGGCAAGAAGGAAGATCGCTCGCTGATCGAACTGGCAAAAGGCGCCATCAAGTCCTTCATCCGCAAGCCGCGGCTGCTCTCGGTCAACACCCCCTACCTCAACGGGTCCATCGAGGGCACCGAATTCCAGGTCAGCGTCGCAGAAAACGCCGCCTCCATCCTGGTCCTCGAAGGCCGCATCCTGGCCTCCAACAACCAGGGCAAGGTCGCGATCAATCCCGGCGAGATCGCCGAGGCGCAAGCCGGCGCCGCACCCACATCCCGCCTCCTGGTCAAGCCGCGTGATGCGGTGCAATGGACGCTTTACTATCCCCCGATCCAGGCAGCTTCCCCTGGCGCAGGCGGGGTGGCGCCAAGCTTCGAAACCCTGGACAAGGTCGCGGAAAACGACCGCAATGCCGCCTGGCATATCCAGCGCGCTTCCCTGCTGCTGAGCGTAGGCCGGCAGGACGAAGCCCAGGCATCCATCGACACCGCGCTGAAGCTCGACCCCAAAGCCGGGCAGGCTCATGCCCTGCGCGCCATCATTCACGTCGTGCGCAACGAACGCCAGCAGGCCCTCGCCGAAGCCGACAAGGGCGTTGCCCTGAGCGACACGGCAGCCACCCGGATTGCTCTGTCGTATGCCCAGCAGGCCAATTTCCGCATCGAGGCCGCGCGCGACACCCTGCTCGTTGCGGTCAAAAATCATCCCGAAGACGCCCTGGCGTGGGCGCGTCTGAGCGAACTCTGGCTGGCCTTGGGCAATCGCCCCGAAGCCACCGCTGCAGCTGAAAAGGCCGTGAAACTGCAGCCCGGATTGGGCCGCACCCAGAATGTGCTGGGATTTGCGGCCCTTGCGGAGATCAAGGCCGCACAGGCGCAAGCCGCCTTTGAACAGGCGATCGCGCTGGAGTCGGCAGACCCCCTCGCCCACCTAGGCCTCGGCCTGGCGCAGATCCGCCAGGGACGACTGGAAGAAGGCCGGAGCGAGCTCGAAACCGCGGTCGCCCTGGATTCCAACAATGCCCTGCTGCGGGCCTACCTCGGCAAGGCCTATTTCGAAGAAAAGCGCGGCCCGCTCGATGCTCAGCAGCTTGCGATCGCCAAGGAACTCGACCCCCTCGACCCCACCTCCTATTTTTACAATGCCATCCGCCTGCAGACCGAGAACCAGCCGGTCGACGCCCTGCGTGAACTCGATGCTTCCGTCGAGCGCAACGACAACCGAGCGGTGTATCGCAGCCGCATGTTGCTCGATCAGGACCGGGCGGCACGGGGCACCAGCGCTGCGCGGATCTACTCCGACCTCGGCTTCACCCAACTCGGCATCAACGAAGCGACCGAATCGGTCACGACCGATCCGGCCAACGCTTCGGCCCACCGCTTTCTGTCGGACACCTACCAGAACATGGCCCGACACGAAGTGGCTCGGGTCAGCGAGTTGCAGCAGGCGCAGATGTTGCAGGACGTCAACATCAACCCGATCCAGCCCAGCGTAAGCGACACCAACCTCAACATCGTCACCCAGGGCGGGCCGGCCAGTGCCGGATTCAACGAGTTCACCCCGCTTTTCGAGCGCAACCGGGCTCAGGTTAATGCCTCGATCTTCGGTGGAAGCAACGACACGCTTGGCGGCGAAGCGGTCGTGTCGGGGGTTTACGACAAGCTGTCCCTGAGCGCAGGCGCGTTCGGCTACGACACGGATGGTTTCCGGCCCAACAACGACCTCAACCATAAAATCTACAACTTGTTCGCGCAGTTCGCGGTCACCCCATCGGTCAACCTGCAGGCGGAGTTCCAGTCGCGGGACAGCGAGTATGGCGACCTGGTAATGAACTTCGACCCAGAGAGCTACTCGGCTACCCAGCGCAACACGCTGGAAACCGACTCGGTACGTGTCGGCGCCCGTTTTACGCTCTCACCACGCTCAAATTTGCTGCTGCTCTACAACAACAAGAATGCGGACGTTACCCAATCAGACCAGACTGTCATTTTTGAATACGCCCCCGGTCTCCCGGTGACGCTGGATGAGGGCCTGGCGACCGAGACCGGGTCCGATCAGTTTGAAGGCGCTTGGATCCATCAGGCCGATAAGTTCAATATCCTTGTAGGGGCTGCCTATTCCGATGTCAGCCGCAAGGATACGTTGAACATCACCATCAACGATCCGTTTGTCCCTTTCCCCATTCCGATTGCGGTTGACGAGACGATAGAGGGAGATTCCACGGACAAGCGCGTTTATGCCTATGGCAACATCACGCTGCCAGCGAACGTTACCTGGACCCTCGGCCTCAGCCAGCAGAAGTATGAGGAGACCGCCTACGACCTCAGCAAGACCAATCCCAAGTTCGGCGTTCAGTGGCAGGTCAACGATGCGTTGCGTCTGCGCGGCGCCTATTTCAAGGTGCTGAAGCCGGTACTGTCCAGCAACCGCACGCTGGAACCGACACAGATCGCTGGGTTCAATCAGTATTTCGACGATGTAGAAGCAACGCAATCAACCCGTTACGGCATCGGAGCAGACTGGCAGCCGGCTCGGGACGTTGCGCTGGGGGCCGAGTGGACCCGTCGCCAACTTGAAAGCCCAACATTTGACTTATCGGGCAATGTCTTTTTCGACGATCGTGACGAATGGACCCACCGGGCTTACGCTTACTGGACCCCCTCAACCCGCTGGGCACTCAAGGCCGAGGCGGTCTATGACAAGTTCGAAAATGATGAAAACTCGCTCGTCGCAGACATCCTCCCGGCACGTGTCCGCACCATTAGCCTTCCTCTCAAGGCAACCTTTTTCCACCCGGCCGGCTACTTC
>JAJXTJ010000069.1 GCA_021783895.1 Pseudomonadota bacterium
CGCCGCATGGTCTCCCGGCGGATTGCGGAATACTGAGCCGGCATTGGGCGTGCCGATCGGCTGGCTCGCCACCCGCTTTTCCAGCAGCCCCTTGATTTTTTGCCGCGACACCTCACCGTTGCCATGCTTGAAAGTGAACCAGGCGGCGACGAACCATTCGCTGGCCATCCCAGCCTTGAGTGCGACGTGACGGTAGCCGATGTCGAAATCCTGCGGCAGGCGGCGGCGCAACTCCCCGAAACAGTCGATGGTCAGCACTTCGGTCACGCTTTGCCAGGTTTCGGCGCCGTAACAGCCGGCGTTCATCGCGAGAGCGCCGCCCACCGTGCCGGGAATGCCGGCGAGAAACTCGGCGCCCTCGAAACCGTTCAGCGCCGCAAATCGCGCCACCTTCGGACTGGCCACCCCGGCCTCGGCATAAACACCGGCCGGCGCGCCCGGCTTTCCGTGCCACAGCGCGATCTGATTGAGCGCGCTGTGCAGCAGCACCACCGTGCCGCGCACCCCGCCGTCGCGCACCAGCAGGTTGCTGCCCAGGCCGATGAAATGCACCGGCTCGTCCGCCGCCAGCCCCTGGAGGAACTGCGACAAGTCTGCGATATCCGCCGGGATGTAAAAACGCTCCGCCGGTCCGCCGACGCGCCAACTGGTGTGGTGGCTCATCAGCTCGTCGCGGCGCAAAACGCCGCGCAGTCCTGAGTCCTGAGTGCTCAGTTCCGAGTGGGGAAGTTGAAAGTTTGCACACATACGCAGCACTCAGGACTCCGCACTCAGGACCAGATGGTTAGGTATCTGGCCGATCGAGCCTGCACCCATGGTCAGCACCACATCGCCATCACGCACCGCATTCAGGATTTCCTGCGGCAGTTCCGCCACCGTTTCCACGAAAATCGGCTCGATCTTGCCCGCGACCCGGATGGCGCGCGCCAATGCTCTACCGTCTGCAGCCACAATCGGCGCCTCGCCGGCGGGGTAAACCTCCGTCAACAACAAGGCATCGACGGTCGAGAGCACTTTGACGAAATCCTCGAACAGGTCGCGCGTCCGTGTGTAGCGGTGCGGCTGGAATGCCAGCACCAGACGTCGTCCGGGAAAGGCGCCGCGGGCGGCTGCCAGGGTCGCCGCCATCTCCACCGGGTGATGACCATAATCGTCGATTAAAGTAAAGCTGCCTCTTCCGTCTTTGGAAGAGGATACGTTTGCCCCTTCTCCCGCCTGCGGGAGAGGGAGCCAAACTTCGCCGTAGCGCTGAAACCTCCGACCGACACCACGGAACTCGGCCAACCCCTTGACGATGGCCGCATCCGGCGCGCCCACTTCCATCGCCACCGCAATCGCCGCCAGCGCGTTCAATACGTTATGCTGTCCGGGCAAATTGAGCGTCACCGCCAGTTCCGGCTGTCCGGCGCGTTGCACCTTGAAATCCATCCGCCCGCCGCTGTGGCTGATATCCGTACCCCTAACCTGCGCGCTTTCTTCCAGGCCATAAGTGGTCACCGACTTGGTGATGCGCGGCATGATCTCGCGCACGTTGGCATCGTCGGCGCACAGCACCGCCATGCCATAGAACGGCAGGCGCTGGATGAAATCGACGAAGGCCTGTTTCAACCGGCCAAAATCGTGGCCATAGGTTTCCATGTGGTCGGCGTCGATATTGGTTACCACCGCCATCACCGGCATCAGGTAGAGGAAGGAGGCATCGGACTCGTCCGCCTCGGCGACGATGAATTCGCCCTGACCCAGCCGTGCATTGGCGCCTGCCGCCTCCAGCTTGCCGCCGATAACGAAAGTCGGGTCCATGCCCGCCTCGCCGAGAATGCTGGCGATCAGGCTGGTTGTCGTGGTCTTGCCGTGGGTACCGGCCACCGCAATGCCCTGCTTGAAACGCATCAGCTCCGCCAGCATCATGGCGCGCGGCACCACCGGGATGTTGCGCTCCCGCGCTGCCGCCACTTCCGGGTTGTCGGCCTGGACCGCAGTGGAGATCACCACCACGTCGGCGCACTCCAGATTGCTGGCGGCATGGCCTTGGAACACTTGGGCGCCGAGCGCTTTCAAGCGACGGGTGGCGACGTTGTCGCCCAGATCGGAACCGCTCACCTCGTAACCCAGATTGAGCAGCACCTCGGCGATACCGCTCATGCCGACGCCGCCGATGCCTACGAAATGAACGTGTTTGACTTTATGTTTCATCCTGCTAGCTCCATGCAGACACCTGCCACTGTCGCGGTCGCTTCCGGCTTCGCCAGTTTTCTTGCCGCCTGCGCCATTTCCAGCAATTTTTCGCGGCTAAAACTTGTTAATAAACCGGCGAGTCCCGCCGGCGTCAGATCCGATTGCGGCAGCAGCACCGCAGCGCCATTCTCGCTCAGGAAGCGGGCATTGCCGGTCTGGTGGTCGTCCACAGCGTGCGGATAAGGCACCAGCACGCTGGCCACGCCTGCAGCAGTCACTTCGGCCAGGGTCAGCGCTCCTGCCCGGCACACGATCACGTCGCACCAGGCATACATTTGAGCCATATCGTCGATGAAGGCGCGGGCGGCGGCGGCGACTCCGGCGGCGGCATAGTTGGCACTGAGCTTTTCCAGGTTTCTGGCGCCGGACTGGTGGATCACCTCGGGGCGGTCAGCTTCCGCTATCAGCGCCAGCGCCCGTGGCACCGCTTCGTTCAGCGCCGCAGCACCCAGGCTGCCGCCCACCACCAGCAAGCGCAGCTTGCCCTGACGGCCGGCCATCCGCTGATCCGGAGCAGGTAAGGCGGCTATATCGGCGCGCACCGGATTGCCGCACCAGATCATGGCCGGTTTGCGGCAGCCGATCGGCTTGTCGCCGGGGTTGTTGAAGGCTGACGGGAAAGCCACCAGGACCCGATCGGCGAGACAGGCCAGCACCCGGTTGGTCAGCCCGGCCACCGAGTTCTGCTCGTGGATCACCAGGGGCTTGGCCAGCAGGGAAGCCATCAGGCCGCCAGGGAAAGCCGTGAAGCCGCCCATGCCGAGCACCACATCGGGACGGATACGGAAAATCGCCGCCGCACTCTGCCACATCGCCATCAGCAGCATGAGCGGCAGCATCGCCCAGCGCAGCACACCCTTGCCGCGCATGCCGGCGAACTTGACCCAGGCCATTGCGTAACCTTTTTCCGGCACCAGCCGCGCTTCCATGCCGGCGCGCGTGCCCAGCCACACCACTTTCCAGTCACGCTGTTTCAGATAATCTGCCACGGCCAAGGCTGGGAACACGTGACCGCCGGTACCGCCCGCCATGATGAGTATGGTGCGTGAAACCCCGTGAGGGGTGAGGGGTGAGGAGTGCGGAGTAGAGTCAATGGCAGCGCGGGGGAAAGTTTTACCCCTCACCCCTAACCCCTCACCCCTCACCCGTGGCTGGCTCATACGGTGTATCCCTTCATCACCTGGCGATTCTCCCAGTCCACCCGCAGCAGCACGCCGATGGCGATGCAATTTGCGACGATTCCGCTGCCGCCGAATGAAAGCAGCGGCAATGTCAGTCCCTTGGTCGGCAACAACCCCATGTTCACGCCCATGTTGATGATCGCCTGCACCGCCAGCCAGATGCCGATTCCGTAGGCCACCAGCGCGGCAAAATTGCGCTCCAGTTCGGCCGCCTGACGGCCGATGGAGAAGGCGCGGACTGTCAACCAGACGAACAGCAGGATCACCACGGCTACGCCGACAAAGCCAAGCTCCTCGGCGATCACGGCGAGAAGGAAATCGGTATGCGCTTCCGGCAGATAGAAGAGTTTTTCGACACTCGCGCCCAGACCGACGCCATACCATGCGCCGCGACCGAAGGCGATCAGCGCGTGGGAAAGCTGGTAACCCTTGCCGTAGGGATCGGCCCAGGGGTCCATGAAACCGATAATGCGCTGCATGCGGTAGGGCGAGGTCCAGATCAGCAGCAGGAAGCCCGACAGCAGCATGGCGATGAGGCCGGCGAACAACCGCCAGTGCATGCCGCCGAGGAACAGAATCCCCATGGCGACGCTGGTGATCACGGCGAAAGCGCCGAAATCCGGCTCGCGCAGCAGCAGGCCGCCGACCAGCAGCATCACCATGAACATCGGCAGAAAGCTCTTCTTGATGTTGTCCATGTAAGCCGCCTTGCGCACCGTGTAATCGGCGGCGTACAGCACCGCGAACAGCTTCATGAACTCGGACGGCTGCAAATTGATCACCAGCAGCGACAACCAGCGCTGGCTGCCGTTGACCTCGCGTCCGACGCCTGGAATCAGCACCAGCACCAGCATCACCAGACCGGAAAGGAACAAATAGGGCGCGGTTTCCTGCAACACCTTGTTCGGCACCTGGAACGCGAACAGGCCGAACAGCGCGCCGACGCCGAGGAAAACTCCCTGGCGCACCAGGTAATAGCTTTCCTGGAAACCGGTGTGTTTATCCGCTGCGGCGATGTCGATCGAAGCGGAATACACCATCACCAGTCCGAAGCCGAGCAGCAGGATCACCAGCCACAACAAAGTACGGTCGTAGTCGGGTCTGGCGTGCGGGGCGACTACCGGCGAATAGGAATTCATGCTTTCGCCTCCTCCAGTTTTCCGACTGCGGCGATGAAAACCTGGGCGCGATGCTCGTAGTTGCGGAACATGTCGAAACTGGCGCAGGCCGGCGACAGCAGCACCGCTTCACCCGTCTGGGCCTGTTCGAATCCCAGGATCACCGCCTCTTCCATGCTCGCCGCGAAGAGCAGGGGCACGCCGCAGCCGGCCAGGGCCGCACCGATTTTTGGCCCGTCGCGACCGATCAGCACGACGGCGCGGGCATGGGCGGTCACCGCCGGTGCCAGCGGGCTGAAATCCTGGCCCTTGCCGTCGCCGCCGGCGATCAGCACCACCTTGCACGGCATGCCATTGAGCGCCGCCACCGTGGCGCCCACGTTGGTACCCTTGGAATCGTCATAGAAGGTGATCCCGTTAATCTCCGCCACTTTCTCCACCCGGTGCGGCAGTCCCTTGAATTCGCGCAGCGCCTCGATCAGGGGCTGGAGCGGCAGGCCGATGGCGCGGCACAAGGCCAGGGCGGCCAGCGCATTGGCAGCATTGTGCAGGCCCGCAAGCGGCAAATCGGCCACCGCCATCAGCCGGTTTTCGCCCTGCGCCAGCCAAAGTGTGGGTGCGGCTTCAGCCGTACCTGTCAGGCTGAAGCCGCACCCACCAAGCAATCCCCAGTCCTCGGGTTTCTGTGGCGCATCCAGACCAAATGTCACCACCCTGCGATCGGTCTGCGCCATCGCCAGGCTGTAGCAGTCTTCGCGGTTAAGCACCTGGACGCCTTTGCCGGCAAAAATGCGCGCCTTGGCCGCGGCATATTCCTCCATGCCGGCGTAGCGGTCCATGTGGTCTTCGGTCACGTTGAGCACGGTCGCCGCAGCCGGGTGCAGGGTGTGCGTGGTTTCGAGCTGGAAACTGGAGAGCTCGATCACGAACACGTCGGCAGTCTCGCCGCGCCGATCCAAATCGCTCAACACATCCAGCACCGGCAATCCGATATTTCCCGCCACCACCGTTTGCAGGCCGGCCTTCCTGCACATCGCGCCGACCATCTCGGTCACCGTGCTCTTGCCGTTGGCGCCGGTAATTGCCAGAACCCGAGTCCTGAGTTCCAAGTCCTGAGTCCTGAGAGCTTGGGCGAACAGCTCGATATCCCCGACCACCTCCACGCCGTGCGCCAGCGCATCGGCAACGGCCGGTTCGCGCAGAGAGACACCCGGACTGACTGCGAGCAGGTCGGCATTGCGGAAAACCTCTTCCCTGAGCTTGCCGGTAAATAGCGGCACGCCAGGCAGCTCGGCTTGAAGGCGTGCGGCGTGGGGCGGGTTGTCGCGCGAGTCGGCGACGGCCACCACCGCGCCTTTAGCGTCCAGCCAACGCGCCATGGAGAGGCCGGTGTCGCCCAGCCCCACCACCAGTATTTTTTTGTCCTTGAGTTCCATTGTTTCTTAGTGCGGGATAAGGAGTGAGGAGTGAGGAGTAAAATCCCTCGCGCCCATCAACGCCTCACTCCTCACGCTTCACTCCTCACTGTGTTACCGCAATTTCAAGGTGGACAACCCCACCAGCACCAGCATCATCGATATGATCCAGAAGCGAACCACCACCTGATTCTCCTTCCAGCCCTTCAACTCATAATGGTGATGCAGCGGCGCCATGCGGAAGATGCGCTTGCCGGTGAGCTTGAAAGAAGCCACCTGGAGCACCACCGACAGGGTTTCCACCACGAACACCCCGCCCATCACGAACAGGACGATCTCCTGCCGCACGATCACCGCCACCACGCCGAGCGCGGCACCCAGCGCCAGCGCGCCCACGTCGCCCATGAACACTTCGGCCGGATAGGCGTTGAACCAGAGGAAACCCAGTCCGGCGCCCGCCAGCGCGCCACAGAACACCATCAACTCACCCGCCCCCGGAATGTGCGGAATCAACAGGTACTTGGCGAACACGGCGTTGCCGGTGGCGTAGGCGAAGAGCCCGAGTGCCGCGCCGATCATCACCGTCGGCATGATGGCCAGGCCGTCGAGACCGTCGGTCAGGTTCACCGCGTTGCTGCTGCCGACGATGACAAAGTAGCTCAGCAGGATGAAGCCAAAAATGCCCAGCGGATACGACACTTCCTTGAAGAAGGGGACGATCAGGTTGGCCTTCGACGGCAGTTCGAGCGTGAAGCCGCTGCCCACCCACTGGAAGAACAGCCGCAATACCTTCTCGTTG
>JAJXTJ010000070.1 GCA_021783895.1 Pseudomonadota bacterium
CAGAAGCATTTCGATCTCATGCCAAAACGGCCCAATTCCACTCCAAAACGCGACGATTCTTCCCGGATCGTTAAATCGATTTATGGGGCGGGGTTTAAGTCCGACAGGCTGCTAGGCACGCGCACGCCTGCGGCGGCGAGGCGGTACAAGGCGTCCACCTCGGCGCTCTGCCACGCCTCCTCCTGTGCTTTGCGTCCATATCTGGAGCCTTTCTCCATGGCGCGGGCCTGCCGGCTGTTCTTTACCTTGCGGCCTTCGGTGTAATCCACGCTCTGGCGAAAGCTGCGTTTGTTGGCCTCTTTGTACACCTTCGCGCAGCGTATCTCTTCCCCGCAACGGACCACGAAGACCATCGCTTCCTTGCCGCTCATGAGCTGACGGACGACTTCATCGACCAGACCATCTTCGACCAGCGGCGCCAATCTTTTCGGAATTTTCATCTTTGCTATCAGCCTCGGAGGCGGATGGTCAGGCCCTTTAAAAAATTGCGGAGGAGCTGATCGCCGCACACCCGGTAGTTTTTATGTCCTTTCACCCGAAACAGTGCGCTCAATTCAGGCTTGGACACGCTGAATCCCGCCAGTTCAAGAACTTTATGCATGTCTTCGTCCTTCAACTCGAAAGCAACCCGCAGTTTTTTCAGTATGGTGTTGTTGGTCAGGCGCGCTTTCGCTTTTTTGTCCTGATCAGGACGGGGATCCATCTTGCCTCTTCTATGGATGATCAGCCCGTCCAGAAACGACGCCATGACCTCATCGTTGCACTCGACAAAACCTTCTTCATCCTCTTTTTTCAGAAAGCTCGCGAGGTCGGATTGCGCGAGGTCGCCCTCGGCCAGTTTGACGATCTCCACGACTTTTGCGTCACTGAGATCAAGCGCATACCGAATGCTGCGTAAAACATCATTATTGATCACTGTTCATTCCGATCTCATTCATCCAGAAACACCGCCATCCAGATAAAGCCTGGAGCAATTGGAAGGATTTGTTATACTAACGTTTTGATTATACGATTTATTTTATTCATCGGCAAGCGCCGACAGGGTTACCCACGCAAATCTGGATATAGAGCGTTGGCCTCAGTCTATGAAACCGGATAAAATGACCCCGAACCGGATTACCGTAAGGAACACCTCCATGAACCTGCCCGCTTTCAAATTTCCCAAACCGATCGGAGCGCTTCTGTCGCTGCTGCCAGCCTACCCGCATTCGCTGCTCTTCAGCCAGGCGCTGAATCTGGCACTGGGCCGCATCATCCGGCCCGAGCTGCTGGAACCGCTGCATGGCAAGTTGATCAGCATCCGCGTGACCGATGTCGGCATCAACTTTTTCTTCTCTATCAACTCTACCGGCTTTGTCGCCTGCAAAGCGGGCAAAACGCCCGATTTGACCATCAGCGCCACCGCTTACGATTTCATTCTGCTCGGCACGCGCAAGGAAGACCCTGACGCCCTGTTTTTCAGCCGCCGCCTGGTAGTGGAGGGTGATACCGAACTCGGACTGATCGCCAAGAACACGCTCGACGCAGTGGAACTGCCAAAACTGGAACTGTCCCAGCTCATGCCCGGCCCGGTATTGGAAAAAGCCGCGTCCCGCCTGCTTGCCGCCGGGCGTTAATTATTTGTCGCCAATTCAGCGATAACGAAGCCCTCGCCTCGCCTTGACAAACCACAAGATAGTGAGTAAATTTAATCAAATATCACAACATCTTGTGGTTTTGTGATATTTGTCAACCAAGCTCTTTTGCTCCCCGGGGCGTAGAACAAAGGCCAATCCAACAAAGACACGTCAGGAGGCAGCAATGGCAGACAATCAGCCGGAAAGCGGCAGCATCAATCTGGTTTCACTTCCCAAGGGCGTCCTCAAGCGCGATGGGGCATTAGCCCCGTTCGACTCGGAAAAAATCCGTTCCGCCATACAGCGGGCCGGCACCGCCAGCGGCGATTTCGACGCCAACGAGGCGTTCCTGCTTACCGCCCAGGTGGTCAAGGTTCTGATCCACAAATTCCGCGCCGAGCCGCCGCACATCGAGAAAATCCAGGATGCCGTCGAGCAGGTGCTGATCACCGCCAACCATTTCAAAACCGCCCGCGCCTATATCGTCTATCGCGAACAGCACACCAAGCTGCGCCTGGATCACAAAACGGTGGTGGACGTGGAAAGCTCGATCAACGAATACCTCGACCAGATGGACTGGCGCGTCAACGCCAATGCCAACCAGGGCTATTCCCTCGGCGGCCTGATCCTCAACGTGTCCGGCAAGGTGGTGGCAAACTACTGGCTCAACCATGTCTATCCGCCGGAAGTCGGCGTGGCGCACCGCGAGGGCGACATCCACGTGCACGACCTCGACATGCTGGCCGGCTACTGCGCTGGATGGTCGCTGCGCACCCTGCTGCACGAAGGTCTCAACGGCGTGCCCGGCAAGGTCGAGGCCGGCCCGCCCAAGCACATGTCTTCCGCCGTCGGCCAGATCGTCAACTTCCTCGGCACCCTGCAGAACGAGTGGGCCGGCGCGCAGGCGTTTTCGTCCTTCGACACCTACATGGCGCCCTTCATCCGCAAGGACAATCTGCCCTATACCCAGGTCAAACAGTACATCCAGGAACTGATTTACAACCTTAACGTACCGTCGCGCTGGGGCACCCAGACGCCGTTCACCAACCTGACCTTCGACTGGGTCTGCCCGGAAGATCTGCGCGAGCAGATACCCATCGTCGGCGGCAAGGAAATGCCTTTCGGTTATGGCGATCTTCAGGTCGAGATGGACATGATCAACCGCGCCTACATCGAGGTGATGACCACCGGCGACGCCAAGGGGCGAGTGTTCACCTTCCCCATTCCGACCTACAACATGACGCCGGACTTCCCGTGGGAAAGCGAGAACGCCACCCTGTTATTCGAGATGACGGCCAAGTACGGCCTGCCCTACTTCCAGAATTTCATCAATTCCGAGCTCAAGCCCAACATGGTGCGTTCGATGTGCTGTCGCCTGCAGCTCGACTTGCGCGAACTCCTGAAACGCGGCAACGGCCTTTTCGGCAGCGCCGAGCAGACCGGTTCAGTAGGCGTGGTCACCATCAACTGCGCCCGGCTCGGCTACCTCTACCAGAACAACGAGGAAGCCCTGCTCAGGCGCCTCGACGAACTGATGGAGATCGGCAAAAACAGCCTGGAAATCAAACGCAAGGTAATCCAACGCCACATGGACGCGGGGCTGTTTCCCTACACCAAGCGCTATCTCGGCACGTTGCGGAATCACTTCTCCACGCTGGGAGTGAACGGCATCAACGAGATGATCCGCAATTTCACCCACGACGAGCACGACATCACGACCGAATGGGGCCACGCTTTCGCGGTGCGCCTGCTCGATCACGTGCGCACCCGGATGCTCGCCTTCCAGGAAGAAACCGGCCATATGTACAACCTGGAAGCCACGCCGGCGGAGGGCACCACTTATCGCTTCGCCAGGGAGGACCGCAAGCGCTTCGCCGACATCATCCAGGCCGGCGCCAAGGAAACGCCCTACTACACCAACTCCTCGCAACTGCCGGTGGGCTTCACCGACGACCCGTTCGAGGCGCTGGAGCGGCAGGAAATTCTACAGAAGAAATATACCGGCGGCACCGTGTTGCACCTTTACATGACCGAGCGCATCACCAGCGCGGATGCCTGCAAGACGCTAGTGCGCCGGGCACTGGAACGCTTCGGCCAGCCTTATATCACGATTACGCCGACGTTTTCGATTTGTCCCCAGCACGGGTATCTTGATGGCGAACATAAATTCTGCCCGAAATGCGACCAGGAGCGTCTGGCAGAAAAACGGTGTAAAAAATTGGCCGCAGCCTAACCGACCCCGTACCACATCATTCCAAGGAGACTGCCATGACCGATCTGTCCAACCAGACCAACCTCGATACCGATGAAATCGTTTTGACCGACGAGGAGCGCCAGCCCTGCGAAGTATGGACTCGCGTGATGGGCTATCATCGACCGGTGACCTCATTCAACATCGGCAAAAAAGGCGAGCACTACGAGCGCAAGTACTTCCAGGAATGCCACACCAAGCTGGCCGCTTAGTTCCGGCATGCACGAAAGATGCGATGGCGTCCAACCGCTCTTGCATTTTTCGCGGCTTATAGCCCATATTGTCTACTAACCTGCAAATCGGCGGCCTTACCCCGCTGACCAGCACCGATTACCCCGGCTGTCTGGCGGCTGTGGTGTTTTGCCAGGGCTGTCCCTGGCGTTGCGGCTACTGTCACAATCCCCATCTGATTCCCCCCCATGGCGAACATTCGTTGGAATGGTCAGCCGTGATGAGCTTTCTGCGCCGCCGCCAAGGACTGCTGGATGCAGTCGTATTCAGCGGCGGAGAGCCTACCCTGCAAAACGGCATCCAGTCCGCCATCAGCGAAATTCGCGATCTCGGCTTCAAAATCGGGCTGCATACCGGCGGCACTTATCCTTCACGCCTGAAAGAACTTTTGCCCAGCCTGGACTGGGTAGGCATGGATATCAAAGCCAGCAGCGCGGATTACGCCAAGGTAACAAACACCCCGGAAAGCGGTGACAAGGCTTGGGAAAGCGCAGAGCTTTTGCTGGAAAGCGGCATTCCACATGAATTCCGCACCACGGTACACCCGCTGTATCACACCCCGGATTCGCTGCTGAGACTGGCTGAGGCATTGAGCGCATTGGGCGTGCGGCACTATGTGCTACAGGAGTTCCGTCCCCAGGGATGCGCCGACGAGGCGGTCAACGCTTACTCTGCCCAGGAACTTCTGGACGATGCGTTATGCAGCCGCATCGGCGCAATGTTCGAGACCTTTTCAGCACGGTACGCATAAAATAAATTCCCGCTTGCGAGTATAGTGCCCCCCAATTTCAAGACAATAATTTAAGATGGTAGCCTGCGGTGTAAAGGGGCGGGTTGTGAGCAAACGGAAGCGCAAGAATTTCAGCGGACAGTACAAAGCCAAGGTGGCGCTTGAAGCAATCCGGGAAATCAAGACCCTAACCGAGATTTCCCGGGAATTTGGGGTGCATCCGACTCAGGTGGGGCTGTGGAAGAAAGCGCTGCAAGAGCGGGCGGCCGTCCTGTTTGACGCCAAGCGCGGCCCCAAGCCTGTGGATCGACCTGCCAACCTGGAGCGGCTCCACTCTGAAATCGGGCGACTCAAAACGGAATTGGAATGGCTCAAGAAAGTCCGTGTCCCCGACAAGAAACAATAATAACAAAATCGGGGCATTGCCCCGCTGCAGCGTCGAAATATTGCCCTCTTAAATTCTACTCAATATTATCATGACTGACGGGTCCTCTTTACAACAAGGCGGGCGATGAGGTATGGTTCTCTTTATGGGGTGGCAAGGCACAGGAGTCTGCCATCGACGTGGTGGATAAGATAACAAGACCCGCAAGATTTGAAAATATAAGGGCGGATACGCCAACCGGCAAGTTCACATCAACAACACCCAGCACGACATTTATTAATCCTGTGATATGTTCCGGGGGGTGCTTTCCTCGGGATTTGTTTATGCTGAAGAATTTTATCAACTGATTATATTTTAAGGATACTAAACATCATGAAACAAAAGAACACCAGATACGCATTGTTGGCATGTAGTGCTTTATTCAGCCTTTCTGTGGCAACAGGCGCAAGCGCCGCTGCAGTGACTGATAGCTGCGTTAGCTGTCATGGCGTGGATGGCGCCAACTCAACAGCGGATGTGCCAAACATCGGCGGTTATTCCGCAACCTACATTACTGCCAGCCTGAAGTCATTCAAGAAAAAGGAAAGGCCTTGCGTTGTGGCAACAGTCGAGACTGGCGCCAAGAAGGGCACTAAAACAGACATGTGTCAAGTGGCTAATGGCATGTCTGATGCCGACGTGAAGCAAGTGTCCGATTTTTTTGCCGGCAAGCCATTTGTTCGTACCGCGAACGCGTTTGACGCTGCAAAAGCCGCACAGGGTAAGACACACTTCAAGTCGTGCGACGGTTGCCATTCTGAAGGCGGCAGCGTTCCGGATGACGACGCCGGCATTCTGGCGGGCCAGAAGACCGCTTACATAGCAGAGCAAATCAAGCTGTTCCAGGGAGGCAAGCGCCCGATTCCCAAGAAGATGAAGGCGAAACTGGATCTGATGGATGCAACCGCCATCGACCAGATCATAAACTATCTGGCAAGCGAAAAGTAAACCTGATCGCCTACCACAGCCCTGCCCTTAAGGGCAGGGTTTCAAGGGTGCGGTTTGGGGCGCTCACCCCTGCCAGACTGAAATACACCGGCCTGAAAACCGGTGTATTTTTTTGTTCTAAAGCCGCGTCGAAAAAAGTAGAAGAAGCAGCCATTTTTGTCCAAAACGGCTTATGGCGTTAGCCATCCGGAGGTGAATGGTTTTGGTGAATTGCCAAACCCACCTGCACCTGCCCGAAGGATACTCAACGTGAGTGCATCACGCCGTATGTTCAGTCAGGCCGCCCCATCTCATCCGGGATCTTTCAACTGCTGCCGGCACTCGGCTTTCAGCCCGCCATAATCAGCCACGGCAAACCGAGGGCTGGATTTTAGCCTTCCCGGTCTCTGTGCTAATAAGTTGAGAGTTCCCCCGGCTATGCCGGGGTGGCAGTAGAAGTTCGACATTTGCTGGAGTCATTCCGACCGCTCGCGTTGTCGGTTGTCACGCGAAATGGAATTGGTT
>JAJXTJ010000071.1 GCA_021783895.1 Pseudomonadota bacterium
ATCGAGCGAGGCCAGGACACGTTCGAAACGGCAAAAGAGATTATCGTCCCGGCAAACTAATCAACGGACATGGCGAGAAGCGATGACCATAATTCGGGGCGGCGCTTCTCACCGTGTCCGTTCCCTCTCTCCTACCTCTCCCCCAGAGGGGGAGAGTGACGAGGTATCGCTTCGCGATGTTCACGTAAATGAGTAGCGCCGAAAAGTCGTGTTACCACTGCGCCCTGCCAGTTCCGGTCAGTGCGCATTATCCCGTAATCATTCAAGGCGAGTCGCACGAGATGTGCTGCCGTGGCTGCCAAGCGGTGGCGCAGACCATCGTTGACAACGGGCTGGCCGACTATTACCGGCATCGTACCGCATTGCCCGGCGTTGGCCGCGAAGTGGTACCGGAAGAAGTGCAGAAGCTGGCGCTTTACGACCACCCCGGCATCCAGAAAAGTTTTGTCAGGCAAGAAGGCGAGCACGTCAAGGAAGCCTCCCTGATCCTCGAAGGCATTACCTGCGCCGCCTGTATCTGGCTCAACGAGCGTCACCTCAAGCAGTTGCCGGGCGTGTTGCAGGTTCAGGTCAACTACGCCACTTACCGCGCCCGCATTACCTGGGACGACCAGTC
This sequence comes from Pseudomonadota bacterium, assembly GCA_021783895.1. Next base: position 617 of record JAJXTJ010000071.1, read on the forward strand.
GATTCATCTCAGCAAGATACTGGAAGAAATTCAGTTGCTCGGCTACAACGCTCACCCCTTCAGCGCCGAACGCCAGGAAAGCCTGCGCCGAAAGCGGCGGGCAAAAGATCTGCGCAGGATCGCCGTTGCCGGACTATCCGCTGGCCAGGTGATGATGCTCGCGGTGGCGCTGTACGCCGGCGCCGCATTCGGCATGGAGGACAGCACGGCTGCTCTGCTGCGCTATTTCAGCCTGGCGCTGACGCTGCCGGTGGTGTTCTATGTGGCTTTGCCGTTCTACCAGAGTGCCTGGAATGCCTTGCTCGGGAAGCGCCTGAACATGGACGTGCCGGTTTCCCTGGCCGTGGTCGGCGCTTTCGTCGGCAGCGCCTGGTCCACGCTACGGGGCCACGGTGTGGTGTACTACGACGCCATTACCATGTTCAGCCTGTTCCTGCTTTCCAGCCGTTTTCTTGAACACGGCGCCCAGGAAAGGTCTGTCGAAGCGGCGGAAAACCTGCTCAAGCTCGCGCCGGCAATGGCCACCAAGGTATTGGATGGCGGCCAGCACCAGCCGGTGCCTGTGCTGGAATTGAACGAGGGGGACACCATCCTGACCAAGCCGGGCGAATCCATCGCCGCTGACGCCGAAGTGATCGAAGGCGAGAGCACGGTGGATGAGGCGCTGTTGACCGGCGAGAGCCGTCCGGTGCCGAAGCACGCCGGGGCGCGGGTGATCGCCGGCAGCATAAATCTGGAAGGGCCGCTGCTGCTGTGCGTGACCGGGGTGGGTGAAAACACCGTGCTGGCGGGTATCGTCCGTCTGCTTGACCGGGCGGTGGCGGAGAAACCGCGCCTGGCGCAGCTTGCCGATCGGGTTGCGGGCCATTTCACGGTCGGACTGCTGATACTGACGGCGATAGTCGGCGCCGTCTGGTGGTGGCTGGAGCCTGGGCAGGCAATGGGGATCATGTTATCGGTGCTGGTGGTGACCTGTCCGTGCGCATTGTCGCTCGCCGCGCCTACGGCCTTCGCCGCTGCCGGCTCGCACCTGCTGCGGCACGGCATATTGCTGACGCGCGGCCACGCTCTGGAAACCCTGGCCAAGGTCAATCATGTCGTCTTAGACAAGACGGGTACCCTCACCTATGGCAAGCCGGTACTGCAGCGCACCGTCACATTTTCCGGGGTGGACGAAGAGCGCAGCCTGTTGCTCGCGGCCAGCCTGGAACAGGCTTCGGAGCATCCTCTGGCGCAGAGTTTTCTGAGCCGGGTCGTCGGTCCTGATTTGATTGCGGTTCAGGAAGCACAGAACCTGCCGGGTAAGGGAGTGAGCGGCGTCATCGCCGGTGTGCGTTATACCCTGGGCAATGCTGCCTTGTCGGGATTCCAGCCGATGACCCTGCCGAGCGATCTGCCTGAAGGGGCAACTCGGGTGTGGTTGTGTGACGAGCGGCGTGCCATGGCGGTATTCGTGCTGTCCGATGGTCTGCGGCCACAGGCCGGCGAGCTGGTCGGGCAGCTCAAGGCGGCGGGGGTGCAGGTTACCATCCTGAGCGGCGACACAGCCGAAGCGGTGGGCCACGTTGCCGCCGAGGCCGGGATCGAATCCTGGCAGGCCGCGCTGCGACCGGAAGACAAACTCAAGGCGCTACGCGAACTTCAGCAGCGCGGCAATGTCGTAGCCATGGTGGGTGACGGCGTCAACGATGCGCCGGTGCTGGCCGGGGCCGATGTGTCCATCGCCATGGGCGGCGGCACCCAAGTTGCGCGGGCCAGCAGCGACATTGTATTATTGACGGAAAATTTGCTGGATATCCAGTGCGCACTGAAGACTGGCCATGCGAGTATCGCCGTGATGCGTCAGAATTTCGCGTGGGCGGTCGTTTACAATCTGTTCGCGTTGCCCTTTGCTGCGCTCGGCATGATTCCGCCGTGGCTTGCCGCCATCGGCATGTCGACCAGCTCGCTGGTGGTGGTGCTGAACGCGTTGCGCTTGCGCTGATTGAGGACGTTAAGAAATGACACAGATACTGATCTATTTGCTGGGTATGGCTGCGGTGATGGTCCTTATCGCCGGGGGCGGCATTTTCTGGGCGATCAAGAATGGTCAGTTCGATGACATGGAAGGCCCTGCCCAGCGCATCCTGATGGATGATGACGACCCCCGCATTCCGCGCTACTCGAATTCAAAATCGAAACAATAACTTGACGATAAGTTGACGTAGCAGGTGGAATGGGGGGAAAGGTTGAGCTAGACTTTATCTATGTTCAGACTTGTTTTGGTGATTTGGTAGCGGTCTTTGAATATGTTTTTTTATTGAGGAGAAGAAAATGGACAAATTGGTGCTGCCTATCGTGGTGGCTTTGTTGGTTTGGAGTTATATCAGTTTTTTTTCCGTGATTCTGGCCTGACCCGGCTCGGATGCCAAAAAAGGCGGGGCTCGTTTAGCACCCCGCCTTTTTTGTTGTGGTGAGGTCAGACGGCCACGGCCACAATGGTCGTCTTCATTTTCTGCAAGGCTTTTTGCTCAATCTGGCGAATGCGTTCCGCGGACACGCCATACTCAGCAGCGAGCTCATGCAGCGTGGCGCTCTTATTATCGGTCAGCCAGCGCGCCTCGATGATGCGGCGGCTGCGATCGTCGAGACCCCGCAACGCGCTGGACAGGCCGTGCTCGCGCAACTGGCAGGTTTGCTCCTGTTCCAGCAGGGCTGCGGGTTCATTGGTCGCGTCGGCAGCGAGATAGGTGATCGGGCCGGTGCCTTCATCCTCGTCACCGCCGTGGGTTTCCATGGAAACATCCTGACCGCCCATGCGGCTTTCCATTTCCACGACTTCTTCCGGCCTCACGCCCAAGTCCTTGGCGATGCTGTTAACCTCATCCGGGCCGAGGTAGCCGAGCCCCTTTTTCATGCTGCGCAGATTGAAAAACAGTTTGCGCTGCGCCTTGGTGGTGGCGACCTTGACCAGTCGCCAGTTGCGCAGAATGTATTCATGCATTTCGGCACGGATCCAGTGGATGGCAAAGGAAACCAGGCGCACGCCGCGCTCGCTGTCGAAGCGGCGCACGGCTTTCATCAGTCCGATGTTGCCTTCCTGAATCAGGTCCGCCTGGGGCAGGCCGTAACCCATGTATCCCCGTGCGATGTTCGCAACCACGCGCAGGTGCGAAACCACCAGCATCCGCGCTGCTTCCACGTCGTTGTCGCGCTTCAGCCGCAACGCCAGCTCGCGTTCTTCCTCGGCGCTCAGTACCGGCATCGCCTTGACTGACTGGATATAGCTCTCAAGGCTGCCAACTGCGGAAGGGGTGGGGATGGCCAACAAAGCATTCGTCATAAAATTATTCCTCCAATGAGTTTAATTCTAGCACTCGGAGAGTGAGAGTGCCAAAAAATTGAAAAAGTTTCGGCGCATTATACCGCACGGCAAAATCGATGCCAGACTAATATTGTCAACTATACCGATCCATGGTAATATTAGTCAACAATTATATTCCAGGAGCGGCCTTGGCCGCGATTGGTGGCTATCGCAGCCAAGGCCGCTCCTACAGTGGCATCGCAATTTTTACGAAACGCGCGGGACAATCCCGGTTTATTGGCAAGGAGCTTACGCTCTGGGCTCGATTCGGCTTAAATGCCTTCCCACCGCCAGAAAAGCGCCGAGCCAGCCGAGCAGGGAGGAAAACAGCAGCAGGCTGAGTATATCGCCAGTACCCAGTGGGAGTAGGTGAAATTGCGCGGCGTAGAGTTTTGCCAGGTCGGCTATGCCGACGTTGAGCAGTTGCAGGCCAAGGCTGACGATGAGCCAGGCGGCGAGACCGCCGCCCAGGCCCTGAAGTATTCCGTGGTAAAGGAAGGGGCGGCGGATGAAGGCATCGGTCGCCCCGATCAGCGTGCTGATCTCGATTTCTTCGCGCTGAGACAGGATTTGCAGACGGATGGTATTGCTGGTGATTACCACCAGCGCAAAGCCGAGCAGGGCGGCAAGAATCAGGGTGACATCGCGACCGAGGCGCATTATGGCGTTAAGGCGTTCCGCCCAGGCGGTGTCCAGCAGTACCTTGTCCACTTTGGGCAACTTCGTTAGCTCGCTGCGCAGATTCTCGAGCTCATCAGAGTTGATGCTTTTGGGCTCGATCACGAAGGCGTCGGGTAGCGGGTTCCGCTCCAGACCCGCCGCCACGTCGACAAGCCCCGTGCTTTGCAGCAGTTCCTGCAACGCCTGATCGCGCGGGATGAAGCGGAATTGTTTGATGGCATGGAGTCCCTTCAGCCGCAACTCGACCTGTCTGGCATTGCCGGCATCTGCGCCAGTAGACAGGAACACGGTGATCTGGGGCTCCAGTCTGACGTTGTCGGCAACAACCTTGATGTTCTCGATCAGCGTATAAAGGCCAAGCGGCAGGCTGAGCGTGACGCCAAAGACGAGCATGGCGAGCAGGCTGGAAAAAGGCGCACGGGCGAAGCGACCGAGGATCAGCCCCAGAGCGCGGCGGTGTTGGCTGAACCAGTTCATCATATCGATAGCTCTCCCTGCTTCAGGTGCAACACCCGGCTGCTGTAGCGTGCGATCAGCGAATCGTCATGGGTGGAGATCAGCAGGGTGACGCCAACCTGGTTGAAGGATTTGAACATTTCCATGATGTTGGCAGCATAATCGGCGTCGAGATTGCCGGTAGGCTCATCGGCCAGCACGATGGCCGGGCGGTTGATGATCGCCCGCGCAATGCACAGGCGCTGCTGCTCGCCGCCGGAAAGGGAAATCGGATTCGTCTTTTCCAGGCCCAGCAGCTTCACCTTGTCGAGTGCGGCGCGAGCGCGCTTCATGCTTTCGGCGCGCGGCAGACCGGCAATATCCAGCGGCAGAAGGACATTTTCCAGCACGTTGCGGTCGTAGAGCAATTTGTGATCCTGGAAGATCAGGCCGAGGTTACGGCGCAGGAAGGGGACGGCGCTGCGGCGCAGATTGCGGATGTTCTGGCCGCTTACCACCACACTGCCGGACGAGGGTTTCTCGATTGCGGCCACCAGTTTCAGCAACGTGCTCTTGCCGGCGCCGGTCGGCCCGGTGATGAAGACCATTTCGCCGGGCTGGATGGTGAAGCTGAGGTTTTTCAGCGCCTCATGGCCGCCGGGGTAGCGTTTGTAGACTTGGCTGAAGTTGATCATTTAACGTAAAACTCGCGGAGCGATTCGTTTGCCCCCTCGCCCGCCTGCGGGAGAGGGTTGGGGAAAGGGAAACGGAAACGGGCATGGTAAGTTTCCCCTTCAGGGGCGGCATTTCCGCCATGCCTGTTAGTTCGTTTCATAGCGCTTTTGTATACCGTATTGCGTTCGCGTTTGCCAACCGCCACGACCAACACCACGATTTCCTTTTCCAGCACCTTGTAGATGAGGAGATAGCTGCTGTTTTTGAGCTTGATCTTGTAACAGTCGGTCATGTCGCTCAGGCGGGCGGAAAAGAGTTTCGGCGATTCAAGTCGTTCGGCCAGTTTTTTCCTGAACTGCTCGCGGAGGGTGGGGTCTAGCTTTTCCCATTCCCTGAATGCAGACACGACGAACTCAAGCTTACAGCTCATCGAGCGTAACCTTCACGTGCGGCTCGTTTTCCCGTTCCTTGATCCGTTGCGCCAGTTCCGCATCTTCCAGTTTTTCCATCAGCGCTTCATATGCGGCAACGGGTACCAGGTAAGCGGTCGGCTTGTTGTGGTTCAGGATCATGACCGGAAAGCCCTCGGACTGCGCCAGTACGGCAGTCGGGTTCCTTTTCAGTTCGGTGATGCTGACCGAGGCGTTGGCGTAAACAGATTCCATGGTGAGATATCCGGCAGAGGGGTTGCTTGAATTATAAATACCGGTTTGCAAAAAGACAACAAATAAAGAGCCAAAAACGGACCATATTTGGTTATTTGGCTTGCGGAAGGTCGTACGTGACTGCCGGTTAGCCAATATTCTCTAGCAGCCTGTCGGACTTAAACCCCGCCCCATAAATCGATTTAACGATCCGGGAAGAATCGTCGCGTTTTGGAGTGGAATTGGGCCGTTTTGGCATGAGATCGAAATGCTTCTGTCC
>JAJXTJ010000072.1 GCA_021783895.1 Pseudomonadota bacterium
GGAGTCCAGGAATTCATCAAAGGACTCATTGCCAAGACTGCCCATCTACGCCTCCGTTTATGATTCGGCGGTTGCCCGCCTATGAACCTAACAACGTAGCCAACCTAAAACGGTTGACAAAACATCAAGCTGAAGCGATCGACTCAACAAAACCTGCACTCTGCCTGGACAATAGTTGCCTGAGCAAAACCATTCCGCTACTCTGTTCATTTTGAGTCATCGGTCTATCCGCGTAGGCCGGGAGGAAAAATCATGACAGACCCGGCCAGCGACACCCACCTTGATTCCGCAAAAACATTGACGATCGTGGTCTATGCCCTGCAGGCGGCGTCCTTCTTCTTCGGCATCACCTACATCGTCGCCATCATCATCAGCTACGTGAAGCTGGACGACGTCAAGGGCACCTGGCTGGAATCCCACTTCCGCTGGCAGATCCGCACCTTCTGGTTCAGTCTGCTGTGGGGGGCTATCGGCGCCATCACTTATATCCTCATCATCGGCTGGTTTATCCTGGCGGCCGACGGCATCTGGGTTATTTACCGCATCGCCAAAGGCTGGATACGCCTCAACGAGGGCAAGGAAGTGTTTCCGCAATGAAATATAAAGACCTGCGCGATTTTCTGGCACAACTGGAAAAACAGGGCGAACTCAAGCGCATCGCCACCGAAATTGATCCCCGCCTGGAAATGACCGAAATCTGCGACCGCGTGCTGAAAGCGGATGGGCCGGCGATCCTGTTCGAGAAGCCGAAAGGCCAATCCATGCCGGTGCTGGCCAATTTGTTCGGCACTCCCAGGCGCGTCGCCATGGGCATGGGCGAGGACAGTGTCGAAGCGTTGCGCGAAGTGGGCAAGCTGCTGGCCTTCCTCAAGGAACCGGAACCGCCCAAGGGCCTCAAGGATGCCTGGGACAAATTCCCGCTTTTCAAGCAGGTGCTCAACATGGCGCCGAAGGAGCTGTCTTCCGCACCCTGCCAGGAGATCGTCTGGGAAGGCGCGGACGTCGATCTCTCCCGGCTGCCGATCCAGACCTGCTGGCCGGGCGACGTGGCGCCGCTCATCACCTGGGGGCTGGTGATCACGCGCGGGCCGCTGAAGAAGCGGCAGAACCTCGGCATCTACCGCCAGCAGGTGATCGCCCCGAACAAGGTGATCATGCGCTGGCTCGCCCACCGCGGCGGCGCACTGGACTTCCGCGATTTCAAGCAGGCCCATCCCGGCCAGCCTTTTCCGCTGGCCGTTGCCATCGGCGCCGACCCCGCCACCATTCTCGGGGCGGTAACGCCGGTGCCCGATTCCCTCAGCGAATACCAGTTTGCCGGGCTACTGCGCGGCTCCAAGACCGAGGTGGTCAAAGCCCTGGGAGCCGACCTGCAAATCCCGGCCAGCGCCGAGATCGTGCTGGAAGGCGTGATTCATCCCGACGAGATGGCGCTGGAAGGGCCTTACGGTGACCATACCGGCTACTACAACGAGCAGGCCGAGTTTCCGGTGTTCACCGTCGAGCGCATCACCATGCGCCGCAACCCGATCTACCACAGCACTTACACCGGCAAGCCGCCGGACGAACCGGCCATCCTCGGCGTGGCGCTCAACGAAGTATTCGTGCCGCTGTTGCAGAAACAGTTCCCCGAAATCACCGACTTCTACCTGCCGCCGGAAGGCTGCTCCTACCGCCTCGCCGTGGTCAGCATCAAGAAGCAGTATGCCGGCCACGCCAAGCGCGTGATGTTCGGAGTGTGGTCGTTCCTGCGCCAGTTCATGTACACCAAGTTCATCATCGTCACCGACGACGATGTCAACATCCGCGACTGGAAGGAAGTGGTGTGGGCGATGACCACTCGCATGGACCCGGCGCGCGACACGCTGCTGGTCGAGAACACGCCGATCGACTACCTCGATTTCGCCAGCCCGGTCAGCGGCCTCGGCTCGAAAATGGGCATGGACGCCACCAACAAGTGGCCGGGCGAAACCGCGCGCGAATGGGGCCGACCCATCGTGATGAGCGCGGCGGTGAAGGCGCGGGTGGATGAGATGTGGAAGGATTTGGGCTTGTGAACAGGGACAAACCGCGAGGCCAGCGCACCTGCCTCTACGACACCGCCGATCTCGATACGGTTCTCGCCGATATGGCGCGCCAGGCCGCCGGGCTGCTCACCGACCGGCGGCAGATCGCCATCGTCGGCCTGCTGCGCCGCGGCGCGCCTCTGGCGGAAATGCTGCGCGACCGGCTGGCGCGCGACTACGGTTTCACCGGCCTGCCGTTATATAAACTCCACGTCAAGCGCTATGCAGACGACCTCACCCTGCTGCATCCGGAAACCGAGCTGACCGAAAGCGACGAACAGGCTGCCCTGGATCTGACCAATGCCACGGTGATGGTGGTGGACGACGTACTATACCGTGGCCACTCGCTGCTCAAGGCGGTGGAATACCTGGCGGGGAAAAACCCGCTGGAGATCCGCACCGTGGTACTGGTTGATCGCGGCGTCACGCTTTTACCGATCCGCGCCGACATCACCGGCGTGCGGCTGGATGTCGTGCCGCAGGACATCATCGAGTGCAACGTCCCGCCCTACGAATCCGAGTTCAGGATCGACCTGCTTCGGCCAGACAAGGACTGAATGCCTCCTTGCGTTCCCCAAAGGCGCCGGGGTTAGCAGGAAATCCGCCGCCTAATTGCGGCTGTACACCCACTCCAGCAGCGCATCCTGGGCTGCCGCGCCAGCGGATGCATCGGGGTGGTTAATGAGGAACACCACCACCTCGGTACGCCCTTTGTGGTCATGCACATAGCCGGCAATTGTCTTTACACCCTGCAACGAACCGGTTTTGATATGGGCATTCCCCGCCACGCCCTGATCGAGCAGCCGTTTTTTCATGGTGCCGTCCACTGCCGCGATCGGCAGGGAGGACACGAGTTCCGCCATCAGTGGGCTGCGCCAGGCGTTCAGCAGCAACGCGCCCAGATGCGCCGGGGTGATGCGTTCGGTGCGCGAAAGACCGGAACCATTCTCGATCGCCAGCTCCGGGAAATCCATGCCCCGCTCTTTCAGCCATTGGGTGATGGCTTGCGAAGCACCCCGTACCGAACCTTCGCCGCCGATTTCCCGTCCGATGGTCAGCAGCAGTTGTCGCGCCATCAGATTATTGCTGAATTTGTTGGTGTCGCGGATCATTTCCGCCAGCGTCCTGGATTCATGGACGGCCAGCAGGCGCAAGCCCGGCGTGGCAACTCCCTCGCGCACGCCGCCTTGAAACGTGCCGCCCAGTTCATGCCACAGTTGGCGGAAAAGCACCTCGACCTCGCCGGCATTGTCGAACAGCCCAAGGTACATGGATTTCTCGCCGCAGGCGGCGGAATAGCCGCCGCTGATCCCCACCGTTACATCTCCCCCGTCATCCTTGCCGATTTCGGTGGACACGCCATCGCTCCAGTCGCCGCACGGCCCATCCAGCAATTTCAACTGGTCGTTAATGTGCAGCCGTGAAGTATCCGGATCGGCGATGACGCGCACGGAGCCTCCATCCGCTTCGGGCACAAGGCGGAAGCGGATGGTTTTGAAGTCCACCAGCAAGGCATCGGGCAGCACATTGTAGGGGCGGTAGGGCTCGTTATCGAAAGCGCCCGGATCGCCGTTTCCCGGCTTGAAATCGCTGCTGTCCAGTACCAGGTCGCCGTGGATTTCCCGGATTCCCAGCCCGCGCAAATCGCGCAGCAGGCTCCAGAAATCTTCCAGGGTCAGCGCCGGGTCGCCGTGCCCCTTGATGATCAGGTTGCCGTTCAGGACGTCGCCCGTCACGGGGCCGCCGGCAAACACCTCGGTTTTCCAGGTATAGGCCGGGCCGAGCAGTTCCAGCCCGGCATAAGTGGTCAGCAGCTTCATGGTGGAAGCCGGGCTCATCGGCTGATTGGCCCGGTGCGCGATCAATGGATGCCTGGCGTCCACCTGCTGGACAAAAATACCGGCCGACTGTACGGGGATGCCGGCCTGCTTCAAGGCCTGCCGCACCTCGCGCGGCAGCGGTCTTGCCTGCGCTGGCAAGGCAACCAGAAAAAACAGCAGCAGGCAGCAAAATCTCATCTTCATCCCGGGTTGTTCATTAACCTGTGCAGCGTCAAGAAAACCAATAGATTGTAGGTCGGGTTTGAACCCGACATGTCGGGCTAAAGCCCGACCTGCGCCTGATAAATAAGCCGGGTTCATAAACTCTCGACGATTTCGAGGGTGCCCGCAAGCAGCAGCAGGATTTCCTCTTCATTGATCACATACGGCGGCATAAAGTACACCGTGTTGCCGATGGGGCGCAACAGCAGGCCGCGCTTCAGCCCTTCCGCGAAGAATTTTCGGGCGAAACCGGGCGCCGCGTCGTCCGTTTCGAACGCCCAGATCATGCCGCTATGGCGGAAATTCCTGACGCGGGGGTGATCCGCCAGTTCGGCGGCGGACCGGTTGAAAAAGTCTGCCTTGGCTCGATTGGCCTCGATCACCCGGTCCTGCCCGAAAATATCCAGTACCGCCAGCGCCGCGCGGCAGGCCAGCGCGTTGCCGGTGTAGGAATGGGAATGGAGAAAACCGCGCGCCGTATCGTCGTGGTAAAACGCCTGGTAAATAGGGTCGGCGGTCAGCACCACCGACAAGGGCAAATAGCCGCCGGTGATACCCTTGGACAGGCACAGGAAATCCGGTTTTATCCCGGCCTGCTCATGGGCGAACATCGTCCCCGTGCGCCCGAAGCCCACGGCGATTTCATCGGCGATCAGATGAACCTCGAATTCGTCGCAGATCGCCCTTGCCTGGCGCAGATATTCGGCATCGTACATCCCCATCCCCGCCGCACCCTGCACCAGTGGTTCGAGAATCAAGGCCGCAGTTTCCTGGTGATGGCGCTCCAGATGCGCGCGCAAAGCCTCCCCGCAACGAAGCGCGTAATCCCGCGCCGACTCCCCCGGTTCGGCATAGCGCCAGTCGGGCGTCGGCACCTGCGCACTTTCCCGCAGCAGAGGCGCATAAGTGTCCTTGAACAGCGCCACATCGGTGACCGACAGCGCACCCACGGTTTCGCCGTGATAGCCGTTTCGCAGGCCGACGAAGCGGGTCTTGGCCGGTCGGCCCGAGTTGCGCCAGTAGTGGAAACTCATCTTCAGCGCAATCTCGGTGGCGGAAGCGCCGTCCGAGCCGTAGAAACAGTGCCCCAAGCCGGAAAGAAGCGACAGCCGCTCCGACAGCTCGACCACCGGCTGATGGGTAAAACCTGCCAGCATCACGTGCTCCAGCTGGTTCAGCTGATCCTTCAGCGCCGCGTTGATGCGCGGGTTGCAGTGGCCGAACAGGTTGACCCACCACGAGCTCACCGCATCGAGATAGCGCCTGCCGTCGAAATCGGTCAGCCACACCCCCTCGCCGCGCGCGATCGGCACCAGCGGCAGGGTCTCGTGCTGCTTCATCTGGGTGCAGGGATGCCAGACGGCGGCCAGACTGCGATGGAGGAATTTCTGGTTAGACATTGAGCGCGGCATGACCCGGAAGGATGGTTTGGATAATGTTCATTATCTCACAGCAGAATTGCTGCTTACGATAATGCCCCGATAGCGCGGATTTCATTATAATTGCGCCATGCTCTACTGGGAAAAACACGACCACGACAAGAACCGCCATAGCTGGTATGCCGTCACCTTCGGCCACGACTTGTTCGGCGATCTGGTGCTCACCCGCAGCTGGGGCAGCCTCGGCTTGCGCAGCCGGCAACAGCGCCAGCAGCCGGTCGGCTCGGCGGACGAACTGCGCGCCCGGCTAAAGATCATCGGCAGGGAACGCGAGGCTGATGGCTACGCCGTGGTCGCCGTCGGCTGATCAAGTTTTATGGGGTCACCACATATGGGGTCACATCTTGCCTTTTGATATATTACTTTCCATCATTTTAATGATGCGACTGACAGTTGCATAATGCAAGACGAGCGCACGGGCAATCTCTGCCTGAGTATGGCTGTATTCCAAATAAGCCCGTGCCATGGCTTCATTGTGGACCACAGGGTCTAGATTCGATGCATCTAACTCTACGCTCCTGCAACGAAAATAATCAGGGACATACGCAGATAAACGCCCAAGCCGTGCTGCGTGTTCAGCACTATAGCATACGCACGGAGCGGGTCTATCTGGACTGGATTAAACGCTGCATTTTGTTCCACCACAATGAATCAATGGCCACACCACTGAAACAAATGCCTCGCCCGCAAGCCAATAAAAACGGACATCTCCATCATACATGCTTGTAGATTGCCTATTGACGCGGCTTGCAGGTCTCGGGTAGGGTAGAGAACGCGTACTGCTTGAAAGGGTTTATCCAGATTGGATTAAACGCTATATCTTGTTCCACCACAAGACTCACCCGCGCAGCGAGGAGATCAACCCGCCGCCACCTGACCGAGCTGACCGAGCCGCTTGCCGCCAACGAAGATACCCCGCTCACCGGTAAGCCTCCTGACACGACCTATCTTATTCCGCTACAATCATCGTGATCCCCCAACTTTTCATGGACAGCCATGGTTCCCCATTTAACTACCGCGCTTACCGGCCCCCTGCTCGCTCTGGAGCAGCATATTCTGGACACTCAGCCGCGCATCGAGC
>JAJXTJ010000073.1 GCA_021783895.1 Pseudomonadota bacterium
TGTCGAGAGAGCCGTACTGGCCAGCCATTTGACGGCTGTCTTGGGGCCGACCTTGTCCACGCCCGGCACGCCGTCTGACGTGTCGCCGACCAAAGACAGGTAATCGACGATGCGCGTGGCGGGCACGCCGAACTTGGCGGCGACGCCAGCTTCGTCGAGCTTTTCGTTGCTCATGGTGTTGACCAGGGTAACGTGCGGATTGACCAGCTGCGCCATGTCCTTGTCGCCGGTCGAGATCACGGTGCGGATGCCTTGGCGCCAAGCCAGTTCGGACAGGGTGCCGATCACGTCGTCGGCCTCCACCCCGTCCACCATCAGCAATGGCCAGCCCATGGCGCGGATCGCCTCGTGCAGCGGCTCGATCTGGCGCACCAGGTCGTCCGGCATCGGCGGGCGGTGGGCCTTGTATTGCGGGTAGAGGTCGTCGCGGAAGGTTTTCCCCTTGGCGTCGAACACACAGGCGCTGTAATCGGCGCTATAATCCTTGTGCAGGCGGCGCAGCATGTTGAGCACGCCGTAGATTGCACCAGTCGGCTCGTTGTGGCGGTTGCGCAGATCCGGCAGCGCGTGAAAAGCGCGATACAGATACGACGATCCGTCCACCAGCAGCAGCGTTTTATTTTCCATTTGCGGTTAAACTTTCCACATGAACGGCTCAGAAAAAATCCCGAAAATACAGGGCACGGATGTTGCCACTCACGCCTTTTCCGCCAGGGAATCCTGGCGCGTGTTCGAGATTATGGCAGAATTCGTCGAGTCGACGGAGCGCCTGAGTTGCATCCGTCCGGCGGTGAGCATCTTCGGCAGCGCCCGCACCCTGCCCGACCATGCTTATTACAAGTTGACCGAGGAGATTTCCCGGCAGCTGTCCGATGCCGGCTTCAGCGTGATTTCAGGCGGCGGCCCGGGCATCATGGAGGCGGCCAACAAGGGCGCCTTTTTCGGCAAATCCCCCAGCGTCGGACTGAACATCCAGCTGCCGCACGAACAGCATACCAACCTCTACCAGAACATCAGCCAGACCTTCCGCCATTTCTTCGCGCGCAAGGTCATGTTCGTCAAGTTCGCCACGGCTTATGTCGTGATGCCCGGCGGCTTCGGCACCCTGGACGAGCTGATGGAGGCGCTGACCCTGGTGCAGACCGGCAAGACCCGCAAGATTCCGATCATCCTGGTGCATGAGCCCTACTGGCGCGGCCTGGTGGACTGGTTCAAGGATACCCTGGTCAGGGAGGGAACGATCGATATCGCCGACTTGGGCTTGATCCAGCTTATCGACGAGCCCAAGGACGTGATTGAAGCCATCTTCAAATATTATGAAACCCGCGGTTTCGAGCCTTCAGCCGCCGAGCAGGAAATGCTGCTCAGCCTGTAAGTCCTTCAAAAAATGTATAATGACATTCTGTTCTAAGGAAAAAATATGCGCGCCCTGATCGCCCTGTTCCTGATTGCCCTGACACTGCCTGCCTTTGCGGAGGGCGCCAAACCCCTGCCGAAGGATCTGCAGCCGCTGCCCGAGTCTCCGCCGGCACCGGTCAGAGCGGAACCCGACCAGGCCTTCGAACCGCAGGTAACCATTATCAAGCGCGGTGAGGAAAAGGTTGAGGAATACCGCATCAACGGCAGGCTGTACATGATGAAAGTCACGCCGCCCCATGGTGTGCCCTATTACCTGGTTGACCAGAAGGGGGACGGACAGTTTTCCCGTCAGGACCACCTCGATTCCGGCGTGCGCGTGCCGCAGTGGGTGCTGATCCGGTTTTGAAAGACAGCTGTCAGGTGCCAGCCATCAGCGGTCAGTTAAGGAGGTGCACCTCGCTTCTTCAAGCTGACAACTGATAGCTGATAGCTGAAAACTAAAAACTCCATGTCTGTTTTTACCCCCGTTTCCAGGGATGAACTTGCCGTCTGGCTGAGGAACTATTCCCTCGGCACTCTGGCCGATCTGCAGGGCATTGCCTCCGGCATCGAAAATACCAATTATTTCGTCACCACCAGTCATGCACGCTACGTGCTGACTCTGTTCGAGACGCTCACCCGCGAGGAGCTGCCGTTTTTTCTCAACCTGCTCGATCACCTCGCCTCTCACGGCATCCCTTGCCCGCGGCCGATCGCCAGCCTGGACAACAATTTTCTCGGCGAATTGAACGGCAAGCCGGCGTGCATCGTCAGCTGCCTCGAAGGCAAGTCGCTGGATCAGCCGAGTTCGGCCCATTGTGCCCAGGTGGGTGAAATGCTCGCGGACATGCACCTCGCCGGTCGTTCCTATAAGGCTGAAATGCCGAACCCGCGCGGCCCTGCCTGGTGGAGGGCGACCGCGCCGCTGGTTTTGCCCAAGCTGCAACCCGAGGAAACCGAACTGCTCAATCAGGAAATCGCCCATCAGTCCGGATTCCGCTTCGAGGAGCTGCCGCGCGGCATTATCCACAGCGACCTGTTCCGCGATAACGTATTGTTCAAGGACGATACCCTGAGCGGCGCGATCGATTTCTATTACGCCTGTAGCGGCGCATGGCTTTACGACCTGGCAATCACGGTGAACGACTGGTGCGTCACCGGGGATGGCTCGCTGGATAGGGAGCGGGCGAGTGCCATGCTGCAAGCCTATCATGGCACTCGCCCGCTCTCGGCAATGGAGCAGGAGGCGTGGCCGACCATGCTGCGGGCGGGAGCCCTGCGCTTCTGGCTGTCGCGCCTTTACGATTTCCATTTCCCACGGCCGGGTGAACTCACTTATGCCAAGGACCCGGCCCATTTTCGGCGTATCCTGCAGCGACATGTGGCGATGCCATCGGAATTGCCGCACTTATTGTAAGGAATAAAAAACCTTGATTGATCCACGAAAATCACGAAAGGCACAAAACAAATCAAAAAGTCGAACAGACCAAGTCATTCACCCATTGGGTAAATATCTACAGTACTGTAGCTCTTTGAATATTTTCGTGGACTAACTTTTATAGGATAAACATGGAGATCCGTAAAATCAATGCCGGACAGGGTTGGCAGTGGATAGTGGGCGGCTTCGCCCTGTTCCGGAAAAATCCGCCGATCTGGATCACGCTGTTCGTGATCTATTTCCTGGTCGTTATCGTGGTTTCCGTCATTCCTGTGGTAGGGCCGCTGGTGATGACACTGCTGGCGCCGGTATTTACCGCAGGCTTCATGCTGGCCTGTCGCGACGTAGAGGCGGGTGAAGAACTTGAGCTGGGCTATCTGATAGCAGGATTCAAACACAACGCCGGTCAGCTCATTACCGTGGGCGGCCTGTATCTGGTGGGTTCGATCACCATCCTGGGGCTGATGATGATGGCTGGCGGCGGCTCCATTCTCGGCTCGGCGGCGCTGGAACAGATGCGAGGCACTGAGATGAACGCGGTGATGGCGGGAGCGACGGGGGACATGCTGATTTCCCTGCTGGTTGCCATGGCAGTATTGGTCCCGCTGTTGATGGCGTACTGGTTCGCCCCGGCGCTGGTGATGCTGGGCAACGTGAAGGCCGTGGACGCGATGAAGCTGAGCTTTATGGGTTCCCTGCGCAATATGTGGCCGTTTCTGGTTTACGGGGTAATTGCCTTTGTCCTGATGATGATCGCCATGATCCCCTTCGGCCTCGGCATGCTGATTCTGGTGCCGGTACTGAACGCCTCGATCTATTTGGGCTACAAGGATATTTTTTCGGCTGCGCCAGATTTAACCGTCGATGACCAAAGATAGGCGCCTCCAGGCGACGCGAATAGACCTCAATTTACCTTCTTTGATTTTAACCGTTGTTGCTCTCTACCATGATCTGGTGGTTTGCAGGCCTCCGGTTACCTTTTTGTTATGAGGCAACGCGGGCGTTCGAATTGCAAAGCGTATTGCGCCGCATGTTATGTGCGCTACGCGCACACAACCCCCTCACTCCTGCCGGTAATTTCCCGCCAGCCTGACGTAATGCGCCGCGGAATAGGCAAAGTGCGCCAGTTCTCCCTCGGTGAGGGGCCGCAGCTGTTTCGCGGGTCGGCCCAGATATAAATAACCGCTCTCCAGTATCCTTCCCTCCGGCACCAGGCTGCCTGCGCCGAGCATCACGCGCGGTTGCAGCACGGCCTTGTCCATCACGATGGAACCCATTCCGATCAGGCATTCGTCGCCGATCTCGCAGCCGTGCAGGATGACGTTGTGGCCCACGGTCACCCGGTCGCCAATGATCAGCGCCGAACCGCTGTCGGGACGGTCCGAGCGGTGGTGGCTGACGTGCAAGGTGCACAGATCCTGGATGTTGGTTTCGATGCCGATGCGAATGAAATTGACGTCGCCGCGCACGATCGTGTTGCACCACACCGAGGCGCGTTCGCCGATCACCACGTCGCCGATGACTTGGGCGCTGGGGTGGATGTGGGCCGAGGCCGCGATTTTCGGGGTACAGCCCTGATAGGGCGCGATGTTGGAGCCGACTTGATTTTGCATGATCCCAGGCCAATATGATGTAAACACTCATAGTATAATCCGTTCCCGTTTTGCCTAACCAGAGACCTTAACAAATGAACCCTTTGCTCGATTTCTCCGGCCTGCCCCGTTTTTCCGAAATCAAACCCGAACACGTCACGCCTGCGGTGGACGCCCTGCTGGCGGGAAACCGCGCTTTGGTGGACAGGCTGGCGGCAGAATCTGCAGAGCCCCGCTGGGACAGTTTCGTGCAGCCGCTGGAGGATGCCAACGAGCGTCTGTCCCGTGCCTGGGGCCAGGTTTCGCACCTGAATGCGGTGATGAACAGCCCGGAGCTGCGCGAGGTGTACAACGAAAATCTGCCCAAGATCACCGCCTACTACGCCGACCTGTCGCAGAACCTAGCGCTGTTCGGCAAATTCAAGGCGCTGCGTAGCGCCCCGGAATTCGAGGCGCTGTCCGCCCCGCGCAGGAAGATCATCGACAACGAAGTGCGCGATTTCCGTTTGGGCGGCGCAGAACTGGCCGAGGACAAGAAGCCGCGCTTCAAGGCGATCCAGGAGGAGCTTTCGGCGTTGTCGGCTCGGTTCGAAGAGAACCTGCTCGATGCGACCAATGATTTCGGCCTGATCGTTGAAAATGAGCCCGAGCTGGCCGGTATTCCCGCCGATGTCTTGCAGGTAGCCCGCGAAGCGGCGCAGAAGGATGGCAAGCCGGGATGGAAGTTTACCCTGCACGCGCCGTCCTATATGCCGGTGATGCAGTACGCCGAAAACCGCGGCCTGCGCGAGCAGGTCTACCGCGCCTACGTGACGCGTGCCTCCGAGTTCGGCAAAACGGATTGGGACAACACCGGGCTGATCGCGGATATCCTCAGGCGACGCCGGGAAGCGGCGCAACTGCTGGGCTTCGAGCACTACGCCGATGTTTCGCTCTCCACCAAGATGGCGCAGTCGCCTCAACAGGTGCTGGATTTTCTCAGCGATCTGTCCGCGCGGGCAAAGCCTTATGCCAAGCGGGATTTCAGGGAGCTGACGGATTTCGCACGCGACGAACTGGCGTTGGCGGATTTGGCCGCGTGGGACGTGGCTTACGCGGCGGAAAAATTGCGCCTTAAGCGCTACGCTTTTTCAGATAACGAAGTGAAGCAGTATTTCCCGGAAAGCATCGTGCTGCCCGGCATGTTCAAGGTGGTGGAAACGCTCTATGGCCTGAGCATTTCACCAACACCAGCGCCGGTGTGGCACGGCGATGTGCGCTTCTACACCCTGAGCGACAGCAAGGGCGAGCCGGTCGGCCAGTTCTACCTCGACCTTTACGCCCGCGACCACAAGCGCGGCGGCGCCTGGATGGACGATGCCATCACCCGGCGCAGGAAAGACGGCGCGCTCCAGGTCCCGGTGGCTTATCTGAATTGCAATTTTTCCGCTCCGGTCGGCGGCAAGCCGGCGCTGTTCACCCACGACGAAGTCATCACCCTGTTCCATGAATTCGGCCACGGCCTGCACCATCTGCTCACCCGCATCGAGGATCTGGGCGTGTCCGGCATCAGCGGGGTGGAGTGGGATGCGGTGGAACTGCCCAGCCAGTTCATGGAGAACTTCTGCTGGGAGTGGGAAGTGGTGCGCCACATGGCGCGACATGTGGATACGGGGGAAGTCTTGCCGCGTCCGCTGTTCGACAAGATGATAGACGCCAAGAATTTCCAGAGCGGCATGCAGACCGTGCGCCAGATCGAGTTCTCGCTGTTCGACATGCATCTGCACTACGATTTCGACCCGGATAGCGGCAAGACGGCCTTGCAGTTGCTGGGCGAAATCCGCCGCCGCGTCGCGGTGATGTTCCCGCCCGACTACAACCGTTTCCCCAACAATTTCTCGCACATTTTCGCCGGCGGCTACGGGGCGGGGTACTACAGTTACAAGTGGGCGGAAGTGCTGTCGGCGGACGCTTACAGCCTGTTCGAGGAAAGCGGCGTGCTCAGCCCGGAAGCCGGCCACCGTTTCTGGAGCGAGATTCTCGGCGTGGGCGGCAGCCGCACCGCGTTGGAGTCGTTCACCGCATTCCGTGGCCGTG
>JAJXTJ010000074.1 GCA_021783895.1 Pseudomonadota bacterium
GCCGAATTCGCGCGTGTGCAGCGGGTGGCGCCAAATCTCGGCGAGCGGGTTGGCCAGCACCTTGCCCTTGTTCTTGCGCAGCACCGCCGCCACCTCGGCCTGGCAGCAGGGCACCAGCACGATGAATTTGGCCTGCTTCTGCAAGGCGAACCGGATGGCGTCGTCCGTCGCCGTATCGCAGGCGTGCAGCGCCGTCACCACGTCGATTTTTTCCGGCAGCTCGGCGCTGGCCGTCGCGGCTTCCACCGACAGGTTGAGGAAGGTCATGCGCCCGAAGCCCAGCCGCCCTGCCAGTTCGCGGGATTTGACGACCAGTTCCTGGCGGGTTTCGATGCCGTAGATGTGCCCCGCCGCCAGTTCCTTGAAGAACAGGTCGTACAGGATGAAACCCAGATAGGACTTGCCCGCGCCGTGGTCAGCCAGGGTCAGGTTGTCGTTCCCGGCCAGCACTTCCTTCAGCAGCGGCTCGATGAAGTGGAACAGGTGATAAACCTGTTTCAGCTTGCGCCGGCTGTCCTGATTGAGCTTTCCATCCCGCGTTAAAATATGCAGCTCTTTGAGAAGCTCGATGGATTGGCCGGGCCTGATTTCGGGGATGAGATTCACGATGGCTTCCTGATGGGGATAAGGCCATTTTAGCGTTTTCAGCGCCTTGCGTCTGTTTGACGGCCAAAATTCTCAAACCTCGGCGCACCTCCAAGCGTGTCCGCGATCATCTCCCCATGGCATGAAAAGACTCACGCGCGTATCATGGTCGGGTCAATCGGCATTTAATCACTCACTCATGAATCCACTATTTAGAATCAAGCTTGCGCTTCTGGCCGTCATGTTCTGCAGCTGCGTTTCTGCCAGCGCGGATGAGCCAGCTCAGCCCGCCAAGGGCGAGCCAACACCTGTCGTTGTAAAGGTAGAGAAGGCAATAGAGCATGGCGTAAAGGCCGCCGTTCGCGGTGTAGAAAAGGGCGTGAAAGCAGGCGCACATGGGGTCGAGCGTGGCGCGCACGCTGCTGCCAAAGGTGTTGATCGCGGCGCTAAGGCTGCCGCGAGGGGCGTCGAACGCGGCGCAACAGCAACGGCCCACGCTGCCAAGACTGTCGCAAGGAAAGTGAGCCCTTCACCCGAGTCTTCCTCAGCGGAAAGCAAATGAGCCGAGAGCAAGCGGTCAGCGCTTAACCCCTCGCCAACGACAGGGATATATCAACCTGAAAAACTTAGTTAGCCACAGAGAACACGGAGTTCTCGGAGGAAAAACAAAAGCTTAATGCATCGTCGCCGGCCACCCATCTGGTACAAAAGGGGCTGGCCGTAACCCACTGTTCTCTCTGTGTTCTCTGCGACCTCTGTGGCTTGAACTGCGGTTTAACACTCCATTGGAAGTTATCTATCATAGAGACACGTAGGAGGCCCGCTTGCCGGGCCGAATCCGGCTCCTGCGGTTCGCACCGCGAGCGGTGCTCCTACGGTTTTTTCGGCGCGATTCTGCACAAGGCCGATTGCTACGCCAACCTCTGTCAGACCATCCACCCCTCTCGACTACTTCACAATTCCCAGCAGCTCCACCTCAAAAATCAGCGGGGCATTGGGGGGTATGGTTCCCGGTATGCCACGCGGACCGTAAGCCAGATTGCCGGGGCAAGCCAACCTTGCCTTGCCGCCGACTTTCATGGTTTGAACGCCTTCGGTCCAGCAGGGAATGACCCGGTTCAGGGGGAAAGTGGCCGGCTGGCCTCTTTTGTAGGAGCTGTCGAATTCCTTCCCGTCGGTAAGGGTTCCGCGATAATTAACCTTGACCGTATCGGTTGCTTTCGGACTTTCTCCAGATCCCTCTTTCAAGGTGGTGATCACGATCCCGGAAGCGGTCTTTACTTCCTTGGCCTCGGCTGCAGGGGTTGTTGACTCCGCGGCGCAAGCGCTTAGCGATAGTACGAGAGACATTGCAGCGATTAGCGTGCATGTTTTTGTCATGGAAGTCTTTCTTGTTGAGATTGAATCGAAGGAGTTCATTAGCCGCTTCGGCCCCAGTCTGTATTTTGCGACGACCAGCGCCGTTTTGCCTGGTTTATAGATGGAATTTCCTTTCAATCGGATTTCGATTTTTTCCTGTCCGTCACCCAGGCATAGAACATGGGCAGGTAGAACAGGCTCATGAGGCAAAATATCCTCTTTCAGCGCGCGGCTCTTCCCCGCACAAACGCTTCGAACTGGCCGGCAGGCAGCGGCCTGCTGTAATAATGACCCTGCACTTCATCGCACCCCTGCTCGCGCAGGAACGCCAACTGGCCTTCCGTTTCCACCCCCTCGGCGATCGTTTGCAGGCCCAGGCTTTTCGCCATGCTGATCACGGCGTTAACGATGGCTCTGTCTTCCGGGTCTTCGATAAGGCCGCTCACGAAAGACTGGTCGATCTTGAGCTTGTAGACTTTGAAACGTTTGAGATAACTCAAGCTGGAATAGCCGATGCCGAAGTCGTCAAGCGACATGTGGATACCGCGCTGGTGCAGATTATCCATCACCGCGATAGCGGCGAGCGGGTCGTCCATGGCGACGCCTTCGGTCAGTTCCAGTTCCAGATACTGGGGCGGCAGATTTTCCTCGTTGACGATCCGCGTCACCAGTTCGGGCAAATTGACCTGGCGGAACTGCACTGCGGAAAGATTGACCGCGATAATCATCGGCGCGATACCGCTGTCCATCCAGGTTTTCATCTGGCGCGCCGCCGTGCGTAACACCCATTCCCCTATCGCCATAATCTGGCCGCTGTCTTCCGCAATCGGGATGAATTCGACGGGCGACACCTCGCCGAATTCGGGGTGAGTCCAGCGCAGCAAGGCTTCCGCGCCGATGATACACCCGTCGGTCATCGCCACTTGAGGCTGGTAATAAAGCTGCAACTGGTCGCGCTCCAGCGCACGGTGCAGGGCGTTTTCCAGTTGCATGTTGCGGACGGAGCGCGCCTGCATTTCCGGCTTGAAAAAACGATAGCGATTGCGGCCATCCTGCTTGGCGTGGTACATCGCCATATCGGCGCTTTTTGACAGGGCCTCGAAATCTTCGCCATCGCCGGGATAAGTGGCGATGCCGATGGAGACCGTGATGACCATTTCATGCTGTTCGTGCTGGTAGTATTGGGCAACGGCTGCCAGCAATTTCTCCGCCACATGCGCTGCGGCGTCGGCGCCAGCGGTCGGCAGCACCAGAATGAATTCGTCTCCGCCCAGACGTGAAAGCGTGTCTTCCTCGCGCACCAGGGTTTTCAGCCGTTTTGCCATCTCGATCAGCAACGCGTCGCCGAGCTGATGGCCGAACGTGTCGTTGATGTTCTTGAAATGGTCGAGATCGAGGAACAGCACCGCCATTGGCGTCCGCCTACGTTGCGCAGCGCTGAGGGCATAGCTGGCGCGATCCTTGAGCAACATGCGGTTCGGCAGCC
This sequence comes from Pseudomonadota bacterium, assembly GCA_021783895.1. The sequence continues at coordinate 3,431 of JAJXTJ010000074.1, forward strand.
CGGTGAGCGAATCGAAATGCGCCAGGTGCAGGATGTCCTCCTCGTTTTTCTTGTACTCGGTGATGTCGCTGAAAATGGCGATATATTCCGTCACCTTGCCGGCAGCGTCGCGCACCCGGCTGATCGAGAGCCATTCCGGGTAAACGCTGCCGTCCTTGCGCCGATTCCATATTTCGCCCTGCCAGCCACCTCCCGTATTGAGGGCATTCCACATGACCCGGTAGAAATCCTGGTCATGACGGCCCGAAGCCAATTGGCGCGGGTTCTGGCCCAGAACGTCGGCTTCGCTGTAACCGGTGATGACGGTGAAGGCATGATTGACCCTCACAATATTATTGTCGGCATCGGCAATGGCAATGCCTTCACTGGACTGCTCGAACACCTTGGCGACGAGGGCGAGCTGCGCCTCTGCGCGCAGGCGTGCGGCTTCGCGGTCGAAATTGTCGAGCGCGTAGCTGATGTCATGCGCCATTTCCGTGAGCAGGTTTTGCGCGGCTTCGTCGAACGCGTCGATTTCCCCGGCATATAAATTAAAAGAACCGATGACCTTGCCGTTGCGGCGTAGCGGCAGCGCGGCGCAAGCTGCCCAGCCGAAGCTTGCACCGAACTCGTGCCACGGCGCGGAGGGCGTGGCGTGGCAGCAATCCTGACACCAGACCGGGGAGGGGTCGCGCAGGATAATGCCGGCTGGCCCGCGACCGGTCGAGAAGTTTGCGTCCGCCGAGATCGAGAGGCCTTCCAGATATTCGACCCCCGCGCCAAACGAGGCGACCGGCTTGACTATCTGGCTCGTCGCGTCGAGCAGGCCGATCCAGGCCATCTTCATGCCGCCGAACTCGACCGCATCCCGGCAGATTTGCGGGAATAGCTCCGCCTCGCTGCTGGTGCGCACGATAGCCTGGTTGCACTGGCTCAATGCGGCGTAGAGATTGGTCATGCGCTGGATTTTGGCTTCGGCGGCCTTGCGCTCGGTAATGTCGCGCACCATGGCGATGAAGTAATCCACCGCACCCTCGGCGTTGCGCACACATTTGACATCCACGGTGACATACACCACGGCGCCATCCTTGCGGATGCCGCGCCTGTCCATCACATAGCCTTCGGACTCCCCTTGCAACGCCCGCCCGAACCCGGCGACTTCGCTTTCCAGGTCTTGCGGGTGCGTCAGATCCACCCAGCTTTTTGCGGCAAGTTCTTCGCGCGAGTAACCGAAAATTTCGCACAGACGGTCGTTAAACTGCATCCAGCGCTTGCTCGATGGCGAAATCAAGGCCATCCCGATAAAAGGCAAATCGTAAAAATTCCGCAGCAGCAGATTCTCCCGCGCTTGCAGCGCCAACTGATAGGTGCGCTGCTGCTGGCGCCACAGCAGCAATATCGCCGCGCTCACGGCGACAACGGAAAACAGCGCGACCAGGCTGCCCCACAGAACCAGCGCATGCAACGGCGCCAGTATTTCATCGCGGTCGATCTTGGCAACCAGATACCAGTCGGTGCCAGGCACCGGGCGGTAAGCCGCCAGCACCGACACGCCTCGATAATCCTTGCCTTGCAGCGTACCGGGTTTGCCCGAACGGAGGGCGACGGCGGCAGGGAGCCGAGTCTCGGTTAAAGAGAAGCGCTGCGTCAGGGCGGCGCCCTGACGATGACGCAAGGTGTTGAGATACACGCCGGATTCGCCCTCACGCCGCACCAGCAAGGTTTCGCCGCTGGGGCTGGAGCCAGACCAGCTCTGAATATAGGGGAAAAGGAAGCGCGTGGGATCGACGTGCAACACCACGGCGCCGACCGCTTCCCGCCCCGTGACGCTGGAACGCAATAGGGGAACGACATAATCCAGGTGAAATTTGCCGGCAGCATCGCGGATCAGCTCGCCACGCTGCACCTCGCCACTGGCCAATGCCTTGGCCAACAGCGCCAGAGTCGGCGCCGGCGCCGCCGAATGTTTGCCCAAGGCAAGTATCGGTCGGCCCCGGGTATCCAGCAGCAAGGTGCCATCGTAGCCGCTGGCATGTCGAATCGCCTGAAAACGTCTGAGGATTTTGCCCCGTTGGGTCTCGTCGCCCTGCCGCAGGGCGGCAACGCGTGCAACGAACCCTTCATCGGCAGCCAGCGCAATGGCATCGGCCTGACGCTCGGCCAGCCAGCTCCCGATCTGCCCGGTCTTGAGGTCGGCGATGGCCTCCAGATCGGCATAGGCCTTACGCTCCATCTCCGGGCCGTGCATCTGGGTGAGCATGAGCATCGGCAGGGGCATTAACACGGCCATGACAATCAATACCATCACCAGCTGGCGGGTTCCAGCCGGGCGCAATCCGGTAACGGGCGCCGCCTGAACATCCGCCGGCTCGCGTCCGGATTTTAGCAGGAGATAAAGCAGGAAGCTGGTCACGGCGACGAACGCCAAGCCCTTGGCGAGTTCGATACGGCCATGAAGAACCGGATCGCTGACGGCGAACGTCAGCAGCGTGCCTGACGCGACAATCCACAGGGCGGCAAAGACCGCATAGATCAGGGCGATACCGGCGGGGGAGCGTCGGTCAAACATCGGCGAATGCGGGGGAGATCATGTCAGCGCAAGATAAATATTTCGATGCTCGCGATTATGCGCTTTTTGCCCGGACAAAGCATCACGAAGACGCTTATGTGACGTCCCCGCCGTCGATAAGGAAAGGGGTAAACGCCTAACATTTCACGACTTTCGCGTCATTCAGACCGAATCTTTGCTTCAACTCGGGCGCCAGCCGCGCCCGAATCTCGTTCCTCACTTTGATGAAGCTTTCCAGCGGCTCGCCGTGGGGGTCGTGGAACGGCATGTGGATGGCGGGGATGGCCTTGGGGAAGACCGGGCAGGCTTCCCTGGCGTTGTCGCACACCGTCACCACCAGATCGATGGATTCGTTCATCACCGCGTCCACGTCTTTGGGATAAAGCCCTGCGGTGGGCAGGCCACCCTGCTTCAGCGCCTCGATGGCGCCGTCCGCCACCTTCGGCTGGGGCCGGATACCGGCGGAAAGCGCCCGCACTTCCGGGCCGAGATCGTGATTGACGATGGCCTCAGCCAT
>JAJXTJ010000075.1 GCA_021783895.1 Pseudomonadota bacterium
CCCAGGAGCTCATGAAGAAAGCGGATACGGCCATGTATGCCGTGAAAGAGGCAGGCAGGAATGGATACCGGTTTTGTCCTTGAAAATAGCTCAAAGGCACCCTTGGGATATCAGCCCGGCTGAGGCGATTGCTATCCAGCAGCAACTGCGCGGCGAGGTGGTGAGGGAAAACCGGCTTGGCGCGGTGTGCCATGTGGCGGGGGTGGACGTGGGTTTCGAGGAAGGCGGCAGGATCACTCGCGCCGCAGTGGCGGTGCTCGGCTTTCCTGCGCTCGAACTGGTGGATCATGCCATTTTCCGTGCCTCTACCCGTTTTCCCTATGTGCCGGGACTGCTGTCCTTTCGCGAAATACCGGCGGTGCTCGGGGCGCTGGAGAAGCTGACCGTCATTCCCGACCTGCTGCTGTGCGACGGTCAGGGCATCGCTCACCCGCGCCGTTTCGGCATCGCCAGCCACCTCGGTCTGCTGTGCGGCATTCCCTCCATCGGCGTGGCCAAAACCCGGCTGATCGGCGAGCCTGTCGAGCCGCCCGACCAGCGTGGCGCATCCGTGCCGCTGCTCGATCATGGAGAAACCATAGGCGCGATATTGCGCAGCCGGACAGGCGTGAAGCCGCTGTACATCTCCATCGGCCACCGCATCAGCCTGGCGACGGCGCTTGACTATGTCATGGCCTGCGTCACCCGCTACCGCCTGCCGGAGACGACACGCTGGGCGCATCGCCTGGCTTCCGGGCCAGTGGTCGAATGAAATGGATGGTTCGTGCTAATGAATGCCGTGCCGGAAACGATATCCCTTGTAGCTGAATATCAGGCCATCCGGCGTGATCTGTTCCAGCCTGAGGCCGGGTGTCAGGGAATCGCCTTCCCGCAGCATCTGGTTATTGATGCTGACCAGACGATCCATGGGCTTGCTCGAATAGGCAAGAAGCGGAATCGTCATGGCCGGAATTTCCTGTTGGATAGCGAGAGGCAGTTCGGCCATAGGCACTACTTTCTGTTCCTGCGCCGTGTCGGCAGGGCCGGCGGGCTTATCCGGCGCGGGTGCCGGGGCAGCGGCGACTGCTCTGGGCGGCGCGCCGTGCGTCTCGGTACTGGCGGGTGCGGGCCTGTCCGGTTTCGTGTCGGCAACCCTGGGAGCAGGTTGCACGGCGGGCGGTGCGGTTTGGGGCGGGATCGATATTGGCGATTTCGCGGCGATAGGTTCTGTCGCAGGAGCCGGTTGCTCCGCCTGCCACGGGCGCAGCCAGCCGATCAAGATGCCGGCGGAGAGCAGAACCGCCGCAAGCAGGCCATAATACAGAAACGCGGGTCGTTGGGGCGCAGCCACCGGTGCCTGTGCGGTCGGCAATGTGGGCGTTGCACCGCGCTGACGCTGCTGATCGGATTTCTTGAGCGCTTCCAGGATATACGACATGTCTATTTTTCCCCGCGCTCGCGGGAAAGCCTCGGCGCCGTTCGATCCGCCGCACCGCTCAGGCGCATCAGGGTCTGAGACCCGACGGCGCCGTCAGGTGTGAGTCCCTGAACGAGCTGAAACTGTTTGACCTGACGCGCCATGGCCTCATCGAACACCGGGTCTGCGGTGGTTTCAGCCGCGCCGCCCTGGACTTGCGCGAGTTGCTTGCTCAGCCATTCCACATCCGGCCCGTGCTCCCCCGGCCGGATATTCATGCGTGCAACCGGTGGCATGCGCCACAGCACGGTGTAGTGCCCCGACCATTGCGCCGCAAGGGCGCCAAGGGCGACCGTTCTGGTTGCCGTGCCGACGGCGAAGGTGGCGGATTTGTCATCAAGCCGGGTCAGCGTGGCATAAAATTCCTGGCCCTGGTTGTTGCGTATAAACAGGACTGCGGGCCGGTTCAGTTGACGCAGTTCATCCAGCCCTCCGCGCGTGGTTCGGCAGCGCAAACCCATGTCTTCCGCCTGCCGGCACGCGTCCCCACCTTGATAGTCCGAACCCCATGCCCGGAACAGCGCGGCATAAGCCATTGTCCTGCTGCTGGAGCGCGGTTCCGTCTCCGGCCATTCCAGGGTAAGCGGCAATGCCGCTTCCGGCCTGGCGGCCTTGGCTTTATGTTCGGCTTTCGTTTGTGATGTGGGTTTCGCAACGGGCTGGTACAGCGCTGCCGCCAGCACGGTACCGGCCAGCAAGGCCAAACCTGCCAGGAGCGGCACCGTGATGCGGCGCTGCGCCGCCGGCTGGTGGAGCACTTCGCGCGCCGCTTGCGCGAGGGTCGCGCGATCGACCCGCTCCTTGCCCTGCACGTAGGCGCCCAGCAGTGCCCGGTCGCACAGTACGTTGACGATCCGGGGAATGCCGCCGCTCAAGCGGTACAGCCGGCCTGTCAGCGCAGCCGGGAACAGCTGGCGCTGCGTGCCCGAAACATCAAGGCGATGCCGCACATAGGCCGCGACTTCCTGCCTGGACAGCGGCCCCAGGTGATAACGCGCGATAATTCGTTGCGCGAGCTGCCGCAGTTCCGGCTGCGCCAGTATCGTCGCCAGTTCGGGCTGACCCAGCAGGATGATCTGCAATAGTTTGCGCTGGCTGGTTTCCAGATTGGTGAGCAGACGCATCTGCTCCAGTACCTCGGCGGAGAGGTTCTGCGCCTCGTCGATGATCAGCACCGTGTGCCTGCCCCTGGCATGGGCGTCGAGCAGGTAGGCGTTGATGCAATCAATGAACACCTTGATGCTGGTGTTGCCGGACGGAAAGGCGATGCCGAATTCGGCGCAGAGGGTCGAGAGCAGCTCCGCTACCGTCAGCTTGGGATTGAAGATGTAGGCGACATCGCAGGATTCGGGAATCTGCTCGAGCAGGCAGCGGCATACCGTGGTCTTGCCGGCTCCCACCTCGCCCGTGAGCAATACGAATCCACCGCCGCCATTCACGCCATAGAGCAGGTGCGCGAGCGCTTCCTGATGGCGCTGGCTCATGTAGAGATAACGCGGGTCCGGCGCGATGGAGAACGGCGCTTCGGCGAGGTTGAAGTAACTCTGGTACATGGGCGCTCTGGAAGTGGGAATATCGGCCATTATAACGGCAAGGCCCGCATACTCAAGGCGTCAACTTCTTCGGTGGAAGACCCAGTCTAGCAGCCAGTCACGTTATATTCGCGCCCACGAACCATTTCATGTTGACCGGGCGATTAAAATGCAGCAACCCAATCGCTGGACAGATTGTAGTCGTCGAACACCCGTGTTTCAGCATAGGTGAACAGGCTGGTCAGCCAGGCACTCCAGGCGATCCATTGGCTATCGGTGACCACGGCGATTTTCCACAGGTCGAAACGGTGGTCGCGGGCAAACTTGATTTCTTCCCAGACCACATCCACGGTGAGTTTGACCATGTCGCGCAGATCGAACAGCAGGTTGACCCCACCCTCGAACTTGATCTTGTACATGACGGTATCTTCCAGTTCCTTGAAGTCGGCAAGGGTGAATTGGCCCATCACGGCGACGTTGACGAGGTGGTTCCGGGTTTCGATATTGATCATGGCAGTACCCTTAACAGAGGTGGCGTTTCTTTACTATAGCAAACCGTTTAAGCGGCGGGGAGACGGGGCGCGACGCGGGAGGCGAGAACGCCGCTCAGGATGATCAGCGCGATCCCCAGCCAACTGGTCAAGGGCAGGATTTCCCGCCACAGCAGGATGCCCCACAGGCTGGCGAAGATGACCGTGCTGTAGGCCAGGCTGCCGACCACCAGCGTGTCGCCCTCGCGGTAGGCGCGGGTCATGGCGAGCTGCGCCAGGGTGGCGGTGGCGCCGAGTCCGAGCAGGAGCAGGAGATTCCGAGGCGAAACGGGATGGAAGGCGTGAACTCCCATCCAGATGCCGCCGCCGATGGTGCAGATCAGGGTGAAATAGAACACGATCAGCCATTCCGGTTCGCCCATCTGTCCCAGTTGCTTGACGTTGAGATAGGCGATGGCGGCGAGAAAACCGGAGGCCAGCCCCATCAGTCCTGCAACCAGTTGTTCCTGGTGCAGGGTGGGGCGCAGCAGCAGCACCACGCCGGCAAATCCGAGCAGGATGGCCAGCAATAGCGGCAGGGGCGGGCGTTCCTTCAGGATCAGCACGCTGAGAAAGGCGAGGAACAGCGGCGCGGTGTAGTTGAGCGTCACCGCAGTGGCCAGCGGTAGCCGGGTGATGGCATAAAAAAACAGCATCAGCGCCGCGAAGCCGGACAGCCCGCGCCACAGGTGCGCTTTCCAGTGGGGCGTGGCGATGCTCATGCCCTGGCTTTTGATGATCAGGGCAATGGTCAGCAGGCCGAACAGGGAGCGGTAGAACACCAGCTCGGCGCTGGAAAAAAAATCCGCGCCCAGCTTGACGAATACTCCCATGCAGCCGAACAGGACGCCGGCCACGACCATCCACGCGGATTTTAGCGGCGGAAGTTTGGGCATGAATTATGTTGTGGAGTTGTTGTGCAATTCATGGCGCAGTAGTTTATCCCGGATTTGCCTGTAGAGGCCCGCTTGCGGGCCGAAGCGGTGGTTGTTCGCGCCGCAAGCGGCGCTCCTACCGGGGGTGTCGCAATTTTCACGAAACGCAAGGGGCAATCCGGGTTGAAGCTGCGGGCCGCTTTACGTCTATGCGCAGAAGCCGAAAGCCGCGTGGAGATTGACCGGACACCGCAATTTGCGGTATTTTAACGCTTTATTTAGAGTGCAGCATGTAAATGAGCAAAGCTTCAAAATCACCGACCTTCGAAAGCGCGCTCGCCGAGTTGGAAAATATCGTCGCCATCATGGAAGCGGGCCAGCAGCCGCTGGAACAGCTTTTGTCGGCCTACAAGCGCGGTGCGGAGCTTCTCCAGTTCTGTCAGCGGGCATTGCAGGAAGCGCAGCAGCAGGTGCGCTTCCTGGAAGCGGGCAGCTTGCAGAATTTCGTTGGCGATGCGGCTCTTGACTCCTGACGTTCTCCTGGGCGGTCGCCCTCTCCCCAACCCTCTCCCTGCACCCGCAAGGAGTGTCCCCGCCGAGAGCGGCAGCAAGCTGCCCGCTCTGGCGAGACGGGAGAGGGGGCGAACGTGAAAGGCGCTGTTTTTGATCTTGATTGATTTTCAAGCATGGGCAGCGTTCCTGCAGCAGCGCATGGAAGGCGTGCTGGCCGACGTGCTTCCGCAGCCCTCGATTGCGCCGCAACGCCTGCATCAGGCAATGCGTTATGCCGTGCTTGGCGGCGGCAAGCGCATCCGGCCTTTGCTGGCCTTTGCTGCCGGTGAAGTGGCCGGCGCCGATCCGCAGTGCGTCGATGCGGCTGCTGCTGCGGTCGAGCTGATTCACGCCTATTCCCTGGTGCATGACGACCTGCCGTGCATGGACGATGACAGCTTGCGGCGCGGCAAGCCCACCTGCCACCTCGAATATGACGAGGCTACGGCGTTGCTGGCGGGCGATAGCCTGCAAACCATGGCGTTCCAGCTGCTGGCGGACTGTCCATTTTCAGCCTCTCCAGCAGTACAGATGGAAATGGTTAAGATTCTGGCGGTGGCTGCCGGGTCGCGCGGCATGGCCGGCGGTCAGGCGATTGACGGCGAAAGCATCGGCAAGACCCTGTCCCTGCCGGAGCTGGAATTCATGCACATCCACAAGACCGGTGCGCTGATCCGGGCCTCGGTGCAACTGGGTGTGCTGTGCGGCAAGGGGCTGGAAGACGGTGAAATGGAGCGCTTGCTGCACTATGCGAAATGTATCGGGCTGGCTTTCCAGGTGGTGGACGACGTGCTCGATGCCGAATCCACCACTGCCACGCTGGGCAAGACGGCCGGCAAGGATGCCGAGGCCAACAAGCCGACCTACGTTTCTATTCTCGGCGCGAATGCGGCGCGTGCCTTCGCCGCCGATTTGCACCGGGATGCGTTGCAGTCGCTCGAAGTGTTCGGTGCGCGGGCGGAAAGATTACGCCAGATCGCCGATTTCATTGTCAAGCGGCAATTTTGAACAGTAAGGTAGGGTGGGCACAAAAACGTGCCCACCCTACCCGTCTCAACGGTTGAAGGATTTGTGTGCCAGGTAAGTGCCCCCTACTCGAAACCATCAACGATCCCACAGAGTTGCGCGCCCTCGACCGCAAACAACTGCCCCAGCTCGCCGAGGAACTGCGCACTTTCCTGATCGAAAGCGTGAGCAAGTCCGGCGGCCATCTGGCCTCCAATCTGGGCGCGGTGGAGCTGACCATCGCCCTGCATTACGTGTTCAACACGCCGGAAGACCGGCTGGTATGGGATGTCGGTCACCAGACTTATTCGCACAAGATTTTGACCGGGCGGCGCGAGGCCATGGTTACCCTGCGCCAGCTCGGCGGCATCGCCGGTTTCCCCAAGCGCGCCGAGAGCGAATACGACGCTTTCGGCGCCGGCCATTCCAGCACCTCGATCAGTGCCGCGCTCGGCATGGCGGTTGCGGCCCAGGCAGAGGGCAGCGACCGGCGCGCGGTGGCGATCATCGGCGACGGCGCCATGACCGGCGGCATGGC
>JAJXTJ010000076.1 GCA_021783895.1 Pseudomonadota bacterium
TAGTGCGCCGCCGGCACCACGGGAATGGGCTGGCGCGTGATGTCGATGCCGAGTTCCAGGCAGCGTTCGTGGATGTTGGGGAAATGCTCCTTGAGGAAAGCGGCAGGCTTGTGCGAAATGTCGAGATAAACGCAATCCAGACCGCGTTTTTTCATCTCGAAATCGATTGCGCGCGCCACCACGTCGCGTGGCGCCAGTTCGGCGCGGGGGTCGTGCTCCGGCATGAAGCGGGTGCCGTCGCGCAGCACCAGAATACCGCCTTCGCCACGCACCGCTTCGGTGATCAGGAAAGATTTGGCGTGGGGGTGGTATAAACAGGTGGGATGGAACTGGACAAATTCCATGTTCGACACCCTGCATCCGGCCCGCCAGCCCATCGCGACGCCGTCGCCGGTGGCAACGTCGGGGTTGGTGGTGTAAAGATAGACCTTGCCGGCGCCGCCGGTGGCCAGCACGATATGCCGGGCGGCAAAGGTTCTGACCTTGCCGCAGCTCTTGTCGAGAACATACACGCCGCGACAGGCGTTATCCTCAAGCCCGATCTTGCCGCCGGTGATCAGGTCGATGGCGATGTGGTTTTCCAGCAGGGTGACGTTGGCATGGCTACGGACCTTTTCCGCCAGGGTGATCTGTACCGCATGGCCGGTGGCGTCGGCGGCATGGATGATGCGGCGGTGACTGTGGCCGCCTTCCCGTGTCAGGTGGTAGCCGGTGGTATTGTCCGCATCCCTGGTAAAGGGCACGCCTTGCTCGATCAGCCATTCGATCGCGGCCCGGCTGTTTTCCACTACGAAGCGGGTGGCTAGTTCGTCGCATAGACCCGCGCCGGCGATCAGGGTATCGCTGATGTGCTCCTCGATCGAGTCATCGTCCGCCAGCACGGCGGCGATGCCGCCCTGCGCCCAGACGCTGGCGCCATCCAGCAATCCGCGCTTGGTGACGATCGCCACTCGCTGGCTCTCGGCGAGGTTCAGCGCCAGCGTCATGCCGGCCAGCCCGCTGCCGATGATGATCACGTCAAAATGCGACATGTGTATTGTTCCTTTGACCCTGAAATATCTGGTGGAAATGATAGCACGCAACGTGGGCGCGGTGCAGGACGCAGTTTTGCGGAACGGTCCGGTCAATAACCCTGCCGGTACGTGAACTATTTTTCGACAGGGATGTCTTTAGAAAAAGGCCGCATTCCCGGAAGTGGGTGACGGCGCTATACTGAAACCATTTAGAGTGGCATGGGATGGCCCTGCCAACAATGGGGACAAGTTTAATGGCGCTGAATTTCAGGGAAGGCCCAGATGGGTGATCGTGAGATTGACCAGCAACTGGTCGAGTGTGCGCAACATGGCGACAAGCATGCTTTTGAGCTGCTTGTGGCGAAGTATCAGCGCAAGTTGGGGCGTCTGTTGTCGCGTTTTATCCGTAACCCTTCCGAGGTCGAAGACGTGGTTCAGGAAGCGTTCATCAAGGCTTACCGTGCACTGCCTTCGTTCCGGGGTGAAAGTGCTTTTTACACTTGGCTGTATCGGATCGGGATCAATGCCGCCAAGAATTATCTGGTGTCTGAAGGTCGGCGACCGCCAACGATGACGGGGTTCGACAGCGAAGAGGCTGAAGGTTTTGAAGATGCCGATCAGCTTCGCAATATCAATACGCCTGAAAATGAACTGATGAGCAAACAGGTTGCCGAAATAGTGAACAAGGCAATGGATAGTTTGCCGGCGGAACTTAAAACCGCGATCACGTTGCGCGAAATCGAGGGCCTGAGTTATGAGGAAATTGCGAACATGATGAGTTGCCCGATTGGTACGGTGCGGTCGAGGATTTTTCGTGCTCGCGAAACCATCGCCGAAAAATTGCGACCCATGCTGGGAACTGATAAAGACACGAGGTGGTGAGCATGATGGAGAGTCGAATTTCTGCACTGACAGATGGTGAGCTGGATCATGAAGAGGCGAATGCAATCCTGCTCTCAGTCAGAGAGCGGCCGGAATTGCAGCAGAAGTGGGATATGTATCACCTGATCGGCGATTCCTTGAGACAAACTTCTCCGTTTTCACCTGATTTCAACGCACGATTTGCCGGGCAGTTGGCAAAAGAGCCGACGATTCTGGCTCCCCGGCGATTCCTTCCGCAACGGCGGCGCCCCTTGTTGGCATTGTCTGCCGCAGCGTCGGTCGCGGCGGTTTCCCTGGTGGCGTGGGTGGCGCTGCAATTCAATCACGAGAGTGGCTTGGGTGCGGCAACCAATACTATTGTTGCGGAGGCGAACACGGCGGGCGCACCGTCCGAGATAAACGTCAATGCTTACCTGGCGGCGCACCAGGAATATTCATATCCCGTCCGGTTGCCTCCGTATTATCAGCGCGCGTCTCTCGAAGAATCACAGGATGGAGGCCGATGAGAGCGCCAGTAGTCCGTTCCACCAAAACGGGGACAAATGAAACGCGTGGCGGAAAGAACGGACTGCTCGTCCTCGCAGTAGCCGCATTGGTGGGGTTGCATGGCGTGTCTCAGGCGGCGGATGTGGCGCAGCAGACGGATGCGCTGAACTGGCTGAAAAAAGTCGCAGCCGCTGCGCACCAGCTCAATTACAGCGGTACCTACATCTATCGCTATGGCGACCATATTGAAACCAGTAAAATCACCCATCTCAAGGATGAAAGCGGCGAGCACGAAAAGATCGAAGCGCTGGATGGTTCTCCCCAGGAAGTGATCCTCAACAATGAAGAGGTGCTGTGCTTCAAGCCTGACAATAACAGTTCCATTGTGGTGGAGAAAAGGAAGTTCGAGAAAGCCTTCCCCGCGCTGCTGCCCAGGCAGCTTGGCGGTATCGCCGAGAATTACCGGGTTCAATTCGCCAAGCCCGACCGCACGGCCGGCCATGTTTGCAAGGTGATTGTCCTCGAGCCCAGGGATCAATACCGTTATCCGTACAAACTCTGGATCGATCAGGCTACGGGCTTGCTGCTGAAAGCCGGTATGCTCAACGAAAGAAATGAGTCTATCGGCCAGTTTGCCTTCACCCAGGTGGAAATTGGTGGGCCGATTGACAAGGAATCGCTCAAACCGGAAATTGCCGGCAAAAAAGTGCGGGCGTCCAGCGAGCCGGCAACTGCAATGAAACTGCGGCAAAGCGATTTGAGTTGGGTGGTGAAGCAGCTCCCACCCGGTTTTACCCAGGTGATGGTGATGAAGCGCATGATGCCGGGGAAAGGCGTGCCGGTGGAGCATCTGGTGTTTTCGGATGGTCTGGCGATGGTTTCTGTTTTCATCGAGCCTGTCGCAACCGTGATAAAACCCATGCAAAGAGTGGTTCGCCAGAGTGCTATCCATGTTTATATGCGCACGGTGGCCGACCACCAGATCACGGTATTAGGCGAGGTTCCCGCCATTACCGTGATGCAGATCGCGAATTCCGTCAGCAAATGAGGTGCTTGCCATGATAGAAACTGAAGCGATCGTTGTGAAAATAGAGCATGCCGTTGCCTACGTTCAGGCGGAGCGGAAATCGAGCTGCAGCGGTTGCGGCGAAAGCAACTGCGGCACTTCGGTACTGGCGAATTATTTTGGCCAGAAGGCGCCGCTTTATCGCGCCAGCAACGAAGTTGGCGCAAAGGTCGGCGATCGGGTTGTGGTCGGCCTGGATGAGTCCGCATTGTTCAAGGGAACGCTGCTGCTTTACCTGTTCCCCCTGCTGTTATTGTTTGTCGGGGCGGTAGCGGGGAGTGCGCTGGCTGTCAGCGCGGAGGTTAAGGATGGGTATTCTGTGGCGGGCGCCTTCATCGGGCTGGTGGCAGGCTTTCTCGGATTGAAGTTCCTTTCGCCGAAAATGGGGTTGGGCCGACAATTTCAACCGGTCATCCTGAGCCGGGTGGTCGATATGCCGGTACGTGTGGTCACTATGAGGGTTGTTTGAAGAAGTGAGTTTTTTATTTCAGTAATTAACTTTGTGGAGGTGGTTAGAAAATGAAGAAGTTGCTGTGCTTTTTTTTCCTGATTGCTTTTTCAGCGTTTTCCTATGCCAAGGATCTGCCGGATTTCACTGATCTGGTCGAAAAGCAGGGTCCGGCGGTAGTGAATGTCAGCATCACCCAGACCATCAGCCAGGAGGAAATATTTCCTCAAATCCCCAATCTTCCAGAGAATGATCCATTCTTTAATTTCTTTCGTCGTTTTAATCCGCCCCACGGCGGTATTCCGCACGAGTTCGAGTCGAAGGCCATGGGTTCCGGTTTTATCATCAGTGCCGACGGCTACATTCTCACCAACGCGCATGTCGTGGATGGCGCCGATGAAGTGACCGTGCGCCTGACTGATAAACGCGAATTCAAGGCCAAGGTGATCGGCACAGACCCCACGACGGACGTGGCGCTGATCAAAATCAATGCGGTCGGGCTGCCCAAGGTGACGATCGGGAATCCCGCACAACTCAAGGTCGGTGAATGGGTGGCGGCGATCGGCTCGCCTTTCGGCTTCGAGAATAGCGTCACCGCCGGCATCGTCAGCGCCAAGGGGCGCTCGTTGCCGCAGGAAAACTACGTGCCCTTCATCCAGACCGATGCGGCGATCAATCCGGGTAATTCGGGCGGACCGTTGTTCAACCTCAAGGGCGAGGTAGTCGGCATCAACTCCCAAATATACAGCCGCACCGGCGGCTATATGGGAGTGGCTTTCGCTATTCCCATCGACGTGGCGATGGGCGTTGTCGACCAGTTGCGTATTCACGGCAAGATCAGCCGCGGGTGGCTCGGTGTGATGATTCAGGAAGTCACCAAGGAATTGGCCGAGTCATTCGGGTTGAAGAAATCGGAGGGGGCCCTGATTGCGGGGGTGGAGAATGGCGGTCCGGCAGCTAAAGGTGGCTTGGAGCCGAGCGATGTGGTGCTGAAATTTGACGGCAAGCCGGTTGGCAGCGCCAGCGACTTGCCGCTCCTGGTCGGTGCGACTAAGCCTGGAAAGCAGGTGCCGGTTCAGGTATGGCGCAAAGATTCGACCAAGGATTTGGTCCTGACCGTGGGAGAAGCGCCGACCGAGAAAGTGGCGCAGCGTCCTGGCAAGATGGAAAGCGCTGCCGGCAGGCTGGGCCTGGGTTTGAACGATCTCTCCGAGGCGCAGAAGAAAAAATTGCGGATTCCGCACGGCGTGGTGGTGGCGGAAGCTCAAGCATTGGCTGCACGAGCGGGAATCCGACGCGGTGACGTGATTACGGCTGTCAACAATAGCGACGTGACAAGCGTCGAGCAGTTCAACCAGATTCTTGCCGGTTACAAGGCAGGGCAGAACATTGCGCTGCTGGTGCGTCGCGGGGAGCGGGCACTGTTCATTCCATTCAAGATACGATGACCGGTGAATTTTTGTTAACAGTCTATGGACGCGAAGACTGTCACCTGTGCCACGACATGATCGCGGCACTTGCGGCGTTACAGCCGGAATACCGGTTCGCGCTGGAAGTTGTGGATGTGGACGAAGACGAAACTCTGGAACGGCAATACGGTCATCTGGTGCCTGTCCTGGCCGGCAAGGGCGAGGAAATCTGCCATTACCATCTCGATCCGGGCGCGCTTGCTGCTTATTTCGGCAAAATCCGGTAAAATCCGTCTTTCCCAAAAAAGAAAGGGCACCGCAAAGTGCCCTTTCTTACTGACACAAACTATGAAGTACATCCGCAATTTTTCCATTATCGCTCATATCGACCACGGCAAATCCACCCTTGCCGACCGTATCATCCATCTCTGCGGCGGCCTTTCCGACCGAGAGATGGAGGCGCAAGTGCTGGATTCGATGGACATCGAGCGCGAGCGCGGCATCACCATCAAGGCGCAGACCGCCGCGTTGACGTACAAGGCCATCGATGGGCAGGTTTACCGGTTCAACCTGATCGACACCCCCGGCCACGTTGATTTCTCCTATGAAGTCAGCCGTTCGCTTTCCGCCTGCGAGGGCGCTTTGCTGGTGGTGGATGCGTCGCAGGGCGTGGAGGCGCAGAGCGTGGCGAACTGCTATACCGCCATCGAGCAGGGGGTAGAGGTTGTCGCGGTGCTCAACAAGATCGATCTGCCCAGCGCCGAGCCTGAGCGGGTGATCAAGGAAATCGAGGACATCATCGGCATTGACGCCAGCCACGCGGTTCTCTGTTCGGCCAAGACCGGCCTGGGCGTGCAGGATGTGCTGGAGGTGGTCATCGCCCGCATCCCGCCGCCCAAGGGCAACCCTGACGGCCCCCTGAAGGCGCTGATCATCGACTCCTGGTTCGACAATTACGTCGGTGTGGTGATGCTGGTGCGCGTGGTGGATGGCGTACTGAAACCCAAGGATAAAATTCTGTTGATGGCCGGCGGCACCGAACATTTATG
>JAJXTJ010000077.1 GCA_021783895.1 Pseudomonadota bacterium
TTGCTTGCGTCGCCGCCAGCCGCCAGCACGCGCGCCAGTTCGCCGCCGGAAACGATGTCGAAGCCCGCGCCGAGGCGCGCGAAAAGATCGAGAATGGCGAGGCTGGAGTTGGCCTTCACCGCGTAGCAGATCAGATGGTCGCGCCCGGCGAAGGCCGAGTCGAAACCTTGGTAGGCTGCGGTTAACGCGCCATGGGAATAGACATAACAGGGCGTGCCGAATTCTTCGGCAATGCGGGAAAGAGGGACGGATTCGACGCGCAATTCAGCGTCATGGCAGGAGAAAAATTTCATGGTTTTTTCTCCTCGGCGGCAGGTTGCGGCGCAACAGGGGCATAAGCGGCGGGCTTCTGCTCCGGCGCGGGCAGGTAGAGCGCCCCTTTGTGGCCGCAGCCCTGGAGCAGGATAACAAGCAGAACTGGAAAAAAAACGAAGCGCATATTATTCTCGGAAGTCTGTAAATTTGCGCATCATCTTATCACAAGGAAAACTCGAAATGACCGAGAGCGAATTCAACAAACTGGCGGACGAAACGCTGGCCAGAATCGAGCAGTCACTGGATGGCTGCGACACGGACATCGACTACGAGATGAACGGCGGTGTTCTGGAACTAAGTTTCGAGAACGGCAGCAAGATCATCGTCAACCGACAGACGGCTACACGGGAAATCTGGGTGGCGGCGAAATCGGGAGGCTATCATTTTTTGTGGAAGGACGGAGGGTGGCATGACACGCGGGATGGCGGGGAGCTGTTTGCGGCGCTTGGCAAATATGCCAGCGAGCAGGCCGGAGAGCCGGTAAGCTTTTGATCGGCGCGCAAGGGGCCGATTTATGCGACGCGAATGCGCCGGTTCGGCCCTATGGTTTTCCCTCTTCAGGAGCGTGGGAAAGGCGGCTGTTTATAGCGAAGGCCGGGAATAAAATAGTGCAACGTCAAACCTTGCTGACTGCTACCATAACCGGCCAGACATTTCAGCGGGCAAGTTACAGTGACCCCAACATCATCCAGGGAAGCATCCGGCATGGGAGACAAATTACTAAAAACAGCCATTGTGCTTGGCTTGGGCATGCTGCTCTACTCCATGACCTATGGACGAATTTTCCAGACGCTGCTTGACACCGCGTCAGCGAACGAATGGACTCGACTGCTCGTGCATCCCAGCGCCCTCTGGATTTTGATGGGCACCCTGTTGCTTACATTCCGCACCGCACTGCTCTTCCGTTACCGCGAGACGGCAGCCGCAGACCATGGTAACGCGCCCATGCTGACGGTGATCATCCCCGCCTACAACGAAGGCCCGATGGTCGGGCAGACAATCGACTCCATCGCGCAGGCAAACTATCCCCGCGATCGTCTGGAAATCTTCGTCATCGACGATGGCAGTCGCGACGACACATGGGAACATATTTCCGCCGCCGCGAAACGCCACCCGGAACTCGTCACGCCGTTGCGCTTTCCCGAGAACCGCGGCAAGCGCGCCGCGTTAGAAGCCGGCTTTGTCCGCGCCCGCGGTGAAATCGCGGTCACCATCGATTCGGACAGCGTGATCGAGCCGCAAACATTGCTGGAATTGGCTGGCCCATTCCGTGACCTCAAAGTCGGCGCGGTAGCCGGCAAGGTGGCCGCCTATAATCGCCGCGATGGACTCATCCCGCGCATGCTGCATGTCCGCTTCATTCTTTCTTTCGACATGCTGCGCGCAATACAGTCCACTTACGGCACGGTATATTGCTGCCCCGGCGCGCTTTCGGCCTATCGCCTCTCGGCGGTGCACAAGGTATTGAAACGCTGGAGCCAGCAAACTTTCCTGTGGGCGCCCCGCACCTTCGGCGAAGACCGCGCCCTCACCAACTTCATTCTGGAACAGGGCCTGAACACCGTCTATTAGCGCAAGGCAGTAGTGCACACCATCGTGCCGGAAACCTATATCAAGCTGGCAAAGATGTTTCTACGCTGGGAGCGCAGTTATGTGCGAGAGGAATGGCGGTTCTTGACCTCGGTGCTATGGAAAAGGCCGTGGCGCACCCGCTGGATATCCATGGTCGACTCGTTTTTTACCAATATGCGTTTCCCCATGATTTACCTTAGTCTGGGAATGATCGTCATGCTGACCATGAGCCACCCGCACACCATATTGCGGGTGATGGGGGCAATCGGCATGATGTCGACGTTCTACATGCTCTATTACCTGCGAAGCGAAAAGTCCCTGGATTTTGTGTATGGCATCGTATACGCGTACTTTTCTTTTTTTACCTTGTTCTGGATATTTCCCTACGCGGTAATGACGGTGCGCGCGCGTTCCTGGCTTACCCGCTAATCCTCCGCGCCGTTCAGGCAACAAACATGGACGTCCGGTTCTGCGAGGGCGGCAAGCTGTACCGGATCACCGGGAGGCTTGCCGCTACTCTCCATTGATACGAGGGTGAGACGGTCGTTCTTGAGCTGATCCCGGTCAGCCATGTCATGCGAGTTGCATGGCGAGGTTTTCCAGCCCGGCTATAGGCACCATCAGCAGCAGTTCGCAGATGATGAACAGCAGCAGCGGAGAAAGATCGACATTGGCCAAAGGCGGGATCACCCTGCGCAGCGGTTGGAGGAACGGGTCGGTCAGCCGGCTTAGCACCGGTGCCAGAGGCGTGTGTGGGTTGGTCCAGGACAGGATGGCCTGGATGAAGACTGCGCCGAGCAGAATATAGACGCTGATTTTCAGCAGTTTGATCACTGCCAGGAAGGCGATGGCAAGAAAAACGGAAGGTCCGCCCAGCAGCAGGAACAGTCCGCCCAGCCAGAACAGCGTGAGCAGCATAACGTATTCCACCAGCCAGGCCAGCAGCAGGGAGGCGAGATCCAGCCCGAACAGGCCGGGAATGATCCGGCGCAGCGGCTTCACCGCAAAATCGGTGAGCGCCGCGATGAACTGCGAGACCGGATTGCGGAAGGGCGCCCTTGTCCATTGCAGGTAGAAACGCAGCAGCAAGGCCAGCACGAACAGGCCGAGCAGGGTTTCGAGCAGGAATTGCAGGGCTTGGTTTAGCATGATCGAATATCCTAAGAACAGCATTTTAACCACGGGGTAACATCAATATGTTACATGGTTCTATCCAAGCACTCGCCGGGTGAATAATTTGATGCCCTCAAGTCCTTGTTCTTCCCCGTGTACCCCGTGGTTAACTGATTTTTCCAGAATTATCCCCCCGCGCCCATTTTACCCAGTTCGTCCCCCAGCTCGCGCGAGCGCTGACAGGCGGCCTGTGCGGCTTGGCCGATAATTCGCCTGATCCCGGCGGTCTCCATCGCAAGAATGGCGCGCTCGGTCGTGCCGCCCTTGGAGGTGACGCGCGCGCGCAGGGTGGCGGCATCCTCGACGCTTTGACTGGCAAGCCTGGTGGCGCCGAGGAAGGTTTCCAGGCTGAGGGTGCGGGCCTGATCCGGGGTGAAGCCCAGTTCCACTGCGGCTTCCTGCAAGGCTTCGATGAAAAGGAACACGTAGGCCGGGCCGCTGCCGGAAATGGCGGTGATGGCGTCCATCTGTTCTTCTCGTTCCGTCCAGATGATTGTGCCTACCGAACCGAGTATGGTCTCGGCCTGTAGACGCTGATGCTTGGGCACTCCGGGCAGGGCGTAGAGGCCGGTAACGCCCGCCAGCACCATCGCCGGTGTATTCGGCATGGCGCGGACGATCACGGCATGGTCGCCCAGCCACAGAGAGAGATCGGCGCCGCGCACCCCGGCGGCGATGGAAATGACCAGCTTGCCGTCGAGCAGCCCGTGCAGCTGGGTGGCAACGCCGTACAACTGCTGCGGCTTCACCGCGAGCACAATGATGTCGGTGGCAACGGCCGCTGCGCAGATTTCAGCGTGGGTAACGACGCCGAATTTCCCACTCAGTTGGGCGCGGTTTTCCGCGGAGATTTCCACAACGCCGATGGCTGTCGGCTCGAAGCCCTTTTGCAACAGGCCGGTGATAAGCGCGCCGGCCATATTGCCGCCGCCGATGAAAGTGATGTTCATGATGTTTTTCCTGAATCAATTAACCACAGAGACACAGAGAAACCCCAAGTATTGAAATTATCTCTGTGCCTCTGTGTCTCTGTGGTGGATTTTCTTCCGTTCGCCGAAAATCGCCGACCCCACCCGCACTATCGTCGCCCCCTCGGCTATAGCTGCTTCAAAGTCGTCCGACATGCCCATCGACAGGGTGTCGAGCTGAAAGCCTTCGGCGTTGAGTTGCTCCAGTAGCTGGCGCAGGCGGACGAAGGCCAGGCGCTGTTTCACCGGGTCGTCGGTCGGCTCGGGGATCGCCATCAGCCCGCGCAACTTCAGGCGCGGCAGGGTTCGCACATGGCGCGCCAGGGCCGGCAAATCCTCCGGCGCAACGCCGCTTTTGCTGGGTTCGCCGCTGACGTTGACCTGCACGCACACCTGCAGGTCGGGCAGGTTCGATGGCCGGCCTGCGGACAGCCGGTCGGCGATCCTGGCCCGGTCCAGGCTATGCACCCAGGCAAAACTTTCTGCGATCGGACGTGTTTTATTGCTCTGGATCGGGCCGATGAAGTGCCATTTCAG
The DNA here is from genome assembly GCA_021783895.1 of Pseudomonadota bacterium. Next base: position 4,566 of record JAJXTJ010000077.1, read on the forward strand.
CGGCAAGTCGTTGAGCGCCGCGACTTTCTCCACTGCCTCCTGCACGTAGCTTTCGCCGAAGGCGCGCTGTCCTGCCGTATAGGCTTGGCGCACCGCAGCGGCCGGAAGGGTTTTGCTGACCGCCAGCAACTGGATGCTCGCAACTGGCCGGCCAGCGGCTGCGGCAGCCAGTGCGATGCGCTGCCGCACTGCTTGCAATGCGTTTGCGATAGTCGTCATAATGGAGGGACGCGTTTGTGCACAAGGGGAATTATAATGGAAATCTCGGATTTGCTTGCCTTTTCGGTAAAAAACAAGGCTTCGGACCTGCATCTGTCGGCCGGCCTGCCGCCGATGATCCGGGTGCATGGCGATATCCGCCGCATCAACGTGCCGGTGCTGGAGCACAAGGATGTTCACGGCATGGTGTACGACATCATGAACGACGGCCAGCGCAAGTTCTACGAGGAAAATCTGGAGGTCGACTTCTCCTTCGAGATTCCCAATCTGGCGCGTTTTCGTGTCAACGCTTATGTCCAGAACCGCGGCGCCGCCGCAGTGTTCCGTACCATTCCTTCCAAGGTGCTGAGCCTGGAAGAACTGAAATGCCCGGAGATTTTCAAGGAAATTTCCGACCAGCCGCGCGGCATCGTGCTGGTGACCGGGCCGACCGGTTCCGGCAAATCGACCACCCTGGCGGCGATGGTCAATCACGTCAACGAAAAAGAGTACGGCCATATCCTGACGGTGGAAGACCCGATCGAATTCGTCCACGAGAGCAAGAAGTGCCTGATCAACCAGCGCGAGGTCGGGCCGCATACCCTGTCCTTCAACAACGCCCTGCGCTCCGCCCTGCGCGAAGACCCGGACGTGATCCTGGTGGGCGAACTGCGCGACCTGGAAACCATCCGCCTGGCGCTGACCGCTGCCGAAACCGGCCACCTGGTGTTCGGCACCCTGCACACCAGCTCCGCCGCCAAGACCATCGACCGGATCGTGGACGTGTTCCCAGCTGCGGAAAAAGACATGGTGCGCTCGATGCTGTCGGAATCCCTGCGCGCGGTAATTTCCCAGACCCTGCTCAAGACCAAGGATGGCCAGAGCCGCGTCGCCGCGCACGAGATCATGATCGGCACCCCCGCGATCCGCAACCTGATCCGCGAGGCCAAGGTCGCCCAGATGTACTCGGCGATCCAGACTGGCGGGAATATCGGCATGCAGACGCTGGACCAGAACCTGACCGAACTGGTCAAGCGCAATGTGGTCTCGGTGGCTGAGGCGCGCGCCAAGGCGGCCAACAAAGACACCTTTTTAGGTTAGGAAAACGCACCATGGAACGCGACCAAGCAGTCAAATTCATGCACGACCTGCTGCGGTTGATGCTGTCGAAGAGGGCCTCGGACCTTTTCATCACCGCCGACTTCCCGCCTGCCATCAAGGTGGACGGTAAGATGACGCCGGTTTCAAGCCAGAAACTGACGCCGCAGCACACCAAGGAACTTGCGCGCGCGATCATGAACGACAAGCAGTCGTCCGAGTTCGAGGCGAGCAAGGAGTGCAACTTCGCCATCAGTCCGGCGGACATCGGGCGCTTCCGCGTCAGCGCCTTCATTCAGCAGGGGCGAATCGGCATGGTGCTGCGTACCATCACCACCGAAATTCCCAATTTCGACGATCTCGGCCTGCCGGTTATTCTCAAGGACGTGGCGATGACCAAGCGCGGCCTGGTGATTTTTGTCGGCGGCACCGGTTCGGGAAAATCCACCTCCCTGGCGGCGATGATCGGCCATCGAAACCAGAA
>JAJXTJ010000078.1 GCA_021783895.1 Pseudomonadota bacterium
GATGAATTGCGGTCGCAGCACGGCCAGTACCTCCTGCATTTCCATCGCCGCCAGCACGGCATTGCGGGCGTGCGTCGGGTCGTGGATAGGCGCGCCCCAGAAGGCCATGATGGCGTCGCCGATATATTTGTCGATGGTGCCGCGATGCTTGTGGATGATCCGTGTCATCGGCGTCATGTACTCGTTCATCAGCCGGGACAATTCTTTCGGGCTGAGTCCCTCGGAAATCGTGGTAAAGCCGCGCACGTCGGAAAACAGCACCGTCATTTCCCGGCTTTCGCCTTCCATGGTGAAGTTGCCGGGGTTTTCGCTCATTTCGTCGACCAGTTCCGGCGGCACGTATTGCCCGAACAGGCCGGTGATCTGGCGCTTGGCCCGGGATTCCACGAAGAAGCCGTAGGACATGCTGAGCATGAACAGTGCGATGATCATCAGCATGGTGGCGGCGAGCGGCATAACCGTATCGGCATATTGCCAGAGCGAGAGGTTGCCGCCGATCACCAGCAGCAAGGCGGCAAGCGCGGTAAGCGTTGACTTGATGGGGCTGAGCAGGGGCAAAGTGAAGGCGAGCAATAGGCCGATCAGCAGCATTTCCGTGATTTCCGCGCCCATGATGAAAGCGGGTTTTTGCTTGATGTTGTGGTCCAGCATCCCGGCAATCAGGTTGGCGTGGACCTCCACGCCCGGATATACCGCACCGACCGGCGTGGAGCGCTGGTCCATCAAACCCGGCGCGGTGGTGCCGACCAGAACGATCGTTCCTCTCAGTTCCTGTGGGTTGACACGGCCATGCAGTACATCCGAGGCGGAAAAGTAGCGGAAACTGCCCTGTTTGCCGCGATAGGGAACCAGCGCGGCCACGTTCTCGTCCACCGGAATTTTCAGTTTGCCGACCTGGAGCCACTCCAGCGAATCGCCAATATTGTCGGCGCCTTCCTCGAAAACAGGCCGGATGCCAACATTGCCTGAAAGTGTCCGGATGATTGCCAGGGACAGGGACTCATAGTAGGCGCCCTGATACTCCATTAGCATCGGCACCCGTCGCGCGACGCCGTCGAAATCCATCAGCGGGTTGAAATGGCCGGCGCTTTGAGCCGCTTTCTGGAATTCCGGCAGATTGGCGCCATAGCCGGTGGCGCTGACAAAGGCGGTGTTGCTGCCCGTGAACGAGCCGGTGGGAAAGGTGGGAGCGGGCAGCAGTCCGGAGACCCTGTTCCGATTGCTGGTGAAATAGTAGCCCAGCACTACTGGGCGCGACGCCAATTTTTGGGCGAAGATGTGGTCGTGGTCCAGTTGTGGGCGTAACTGCGCCAGACTCGCCTGGAACTGGGGGATATTTTTCAGTTCTTTTTGGCCGAGCCGCTCCAGCACTTTCAGCCCGGAGCTTTCATCCTTTTCGGCGAAGACTACGTCGAAGCCGACCACGGCCACATGGTATTGGTCAAACAACCGGTCCAGCATGGCTGCCAGCTTGTCGCGCCCCCACGGCCAACGGCCCTCTTCGGCCAGGCTTTTCTCGTCGATGTCGACAATGACAATGCGGCGATCCAGCGTTTTCGGCATGGTCAGCCGCAGGCGCGCATCGTAGCTGATGGCCTCGATATGCTGAATGAGGGGGATGTTGACCACTTTCGCGGCATGCAGCAGAAAAACCATCAGCATCGCTACGCCCAGGACAATGGGAATGGTGTGTTTTTTCAGGGCGAGTCCCAGCTTCACTTCAGGTAGAATTCCATTTTCACTCCGGCCAGTTCGATCACGTCATGATCCGCCAGTTGGCGCGGTTGGGCGCCGAGCGTTTGGCCGTTCACTATCGGATTGCGATCGCCGTGAACATGGTTGAGGAAATAGCCGTGGTGGTGCCGGGTGATGACCGCGACCTGAATGCCAGGCTTGCCCAGCGAGGTCAGGGTCTTGGTCAGATTCAATTCCTTGCCGGCGTTCGGGCCGTTCAGAACCTGGACGACGGCATGGGATTCCTCCGTCTCGGGCATGGCCATGGAAATCGTGTGCGACGTCATTTCGCGGGCCGGTTTTTCGCTTGGCAGCAGGGTCGGAACTTGATTCGACCGCTGGGCCATGGCTTTTTCAAATTCTTGTACCCATTTTTCGGGGGGTTCTACCTTGCTGTCGAGTTCCTGAGCGTTGACATACTTCAGGCTGTATTTACTGATTTTAATTTCATCGCCGTGGCGTAGTGCGTGTTTCGTGATCAACTGGTTGTTCACCAGGGTGCCATTGGTACTTTTCAAATCTTCGACGAAAGCGTCATTGTGGAAAGTGGTGATGGCGGCGTGTTCCCTGCTGATCGCCAAGTTGTCAAGCGGGATGTCGTTGTTCGGTTTGCGCCCGATGGTGATGCGTTTCTTGGTGAGCTCGAATTCCCTGAGCAGTTGGCCGTCCAAGGTGATAATCAGCTTCGCCATATGTTTACCTTTGTTCCCTATACCATGTTTGTGAACCACGCGTCTATTTTTTTGAGCCACGCGGAAGCCCAGGAAAAAATGCCGGGCCTGGCTGGAAATGTATGCAATATCCGTACCAGAATTACCGAAATATTGTCCTGTCCGCCATTATCGTTGGCCATTTGCACCAGTTGTTGCGCGGCCAGCTCCAGGTTGGTTCCGAACACGATCAGGGTCAGCAGGATTCCCTCGTCGTCGACCATGTCGTTGAGCCCATCCGAGCATAGCAGATAGATGTCGCCGGGCAGGACTTCATGCTCCTGGACCTCCACATCCACCGTGGGTTTGACACCGAGCGCACGCGTCACAACATTGGTTTTGCTGGACAGCCGCGCATCTTCCCGGCTGATTCTGCCTCTGTCGATCTGCTCCTGCAGCAGGGAATGGTCGCGCGTAATCTGCTCTAACTGTGCTGGCTCGGTTCCGATTGGCTCGGGGTCCGTTTGGCGGTAGCGGTACAGCCGCGAATCGCCGACATGGGCGACGGTGATGCGGTTGTCGTGGAACAGTGCGCATACCAGCGTGGTACCCATTCCCGAGAACTGCGGCTGGCTTTGCGCCATTTGGTAGATCGCGCCGTTAGCTTTTTCGATTTCGTTTTTGACCTGCTGGCTCGGACCCTGTTCCGGCGGTCCGGCGTGCAGTGCTGTTTTCAAGCCGTCTGCCAGCATCGTCACGGCGATGCCGCTGGCCACCTCGCCGGCGTTGTAGCCGCCCATGCCGTCGGCCAGGATAACGAAGCCGGCTTCGTCATCCGTGGCGATTTTATCCTCGTTTTGCGAGCGGGTCTTGCCGGGGTCGGTCAGGCTGACGATTTCGAGGGTTGGGCGCAAGTCCATCATGCTAGAAAAAATAGTTAGCCACAGAGGACACAGAGTTCACAGAGAAAATCAAAACCAGAAGACCTAGAAACCAGTTTGCTTTCCAGAATGATAGTTTCAACGGTTCGTCTCGTTATTATCGGTGGCGATTGTATGCGATCAACGAATTATTCCATGATTCAAATAAAACTGATAGCCTGTAATTATTTAACTCGCGGAGCGAGCATGGACTTGATTCTGTGGCGGCATGCCGAGGCTGAGGACGGATTCCCCGACCAGGGGCGCAAGCTGACCGAAAAGGGCGAGAAGCAGGCGGCGAAGATGGCTGCGTGGCTGAAAGCGCACCTGCCGGAGGATGCGCGCATTATCGTCAGCCCGGCCACGCGCACGCAGCAGACCGCCGCCGCGCTGACGCGGGATGGGGTCGTCGTCAAGGAGGTGGGCTCCGGTACATCCGTGGCCGCTCTGTTGGGCGCCGCCGGCTGGCCGGATGCCAAGGGGGCGGTGGTCGTGGTCGGCCATCAGCCGACGCTGGGGCAGGTGGCCGCTTATCTGCTCAGCAATACGCAACAAAGCTGGAGCGTGAAAAAAGGCGGAGTATGGTGGTTCACTAACCGTGCACGCCCGGACGAGACCCAAACCATTCTGAAAGCAGTGATGTCGCCGGAGTTTCTATGAAAATCATCTTGATCGCCAATCCCAAGGGCGGCAGCGGGAAGAGCACGCTGGCGACCAATCTTGCGGGTTATTTCGCCCGTCAGGGTGGCCGCGTGCTCCTGGTCGATCTCGACCGCCAGCGTTCCGCCACCGACTGGCTGGCGCGCCGTCCGGATGAACTGCCGGCGATTCGCGGCTGGAACAGTCAGCTCGACAAGAAGTCCATGGGCGAAACCAGGCCGGACTGGCTGGTGGTGGATTCCCCCGCCGGGATGCACGGCGACAAGCTGACCCATGCGCTCAAGCGCGCCGGGCGCGTGATCGTGCCGGTGCAGCCGTCCGCATTCGACATGGAAGCAACGCGGAACTTTCTCGAAGAACTGCGCGCGGAGAAAGCGGTGCGCAAGGAAAAGATCGAAGTGGCGATGATCGGCATGCGCGTGGATGCGCGCACCCGCGCAGCGGCTGATCTTTCCTCGTTCCTCGATGAAGCCGGCTTTCCGGTGCTGACCCTGCTGCGCGATGCGCAAATCTACGTCCAGGCTGCCGGCGAGGGTTTGAGCCTGTTCGACATGGCGCCATCGCGAACCGTCAGGGATCTGGAGCAATGGCAGCCGCTGCTGGATTGGTTGGAGTAACTAGCTGTCAGCTATCAGCTTTCAGCCATCAGTTTTTTTGTGCGGCTTCGCCGCGTTTTCTTGCTGACCGCTGATAGCTGAAAGCTGATAGCTATGAATAATACCGAAGTCGAACTCAAGCTCCTGGCCGACCCCGCCGATATTCCCAGGCTGCGGCGACATCCCCTGCTCAAGACGCTATGCCCGTCCGGGCCGAAGACGCGCAAGCTCACCAGCCTCTACTTCGATACCGATGATTTTGTCCTGAAGAACCGGGCCGTCGCTCTGCGCGTGCGTCGTAGCGGCCGGCAGTGGATCCAGACCGTCAAGGGCGGCGGCAGCGTGCGGGCGGGACTGCACCAGCGCGACGAATGGGAGGCGCCGGTGGCTCGCAATACGCCGGACTTTACCAAGATCACCGATCCCGGCCTGATCCGGCTGTTCGCCGGGGAAGAGATGCGCCAGCGCCTGCATCCCGTATTCGTAACCGAATTCAACCGCACCGTCTGGCTGCTGGAAACCGAGGCTGGCGATCAGGTCGAGATGGCGCTGGATCAGGGTGAAATCCGCGCCGACCAGAACAGTGCGCCGATCTGTGAAGTGGAGCTGGAATTGAAGGCTGGCAACCCGGCGGCGCTCTACGAGCTGGCGCTGGCGCTGCAGGAAGCCGCGTCGCTGTGTGCGGAGAATGCCAGCAAGGCTGAGCGCGGCTATGCCCTGTGCGCGGCGCCGTTGCCCCAGCCAGCGGTCAAGGTCCCGCAGCCCGAACTGGCGCGGGAGATGACGGTGGACGCGGCGTTTCGCGCGATCGCCTGGAATTGCATCGGCCAGTTGCAGGACAACCAGAGCCGGCTACGGGAGGGTTACGATCCCGAGCTTATCCATCAGATGCGGGTGGCGGTCAGGCGTTTGCGCTCCGCGCTCAACCTGTTCGGCGCCGCCGTACCCGGCATCAAGGACGCCGCGTTGATCGCAGAGCTGCGCTGGCTTGTCGGCGAACTTGGCCCAGCGCGGGATTGGGACGTGTTTCTCGGCGAAACGCTGCCGACGATTGTCGAGTCGCTGCCTCAGGACGCGGGGCTGGCGCGGCTGCAACAGGCGGCCGACCGGCTCTGCCAGGCGGCGCGCGAACGGGCGTGCACGGCGGCAGCTTCGCCGCGTTATCACAGGCTGCTGCTGACACTGGGCCGCTGGCTTTGGCGAGAGCCCTGGCGTGATACGGCGGAAGCTGCTGGGCTGGCGCAGCTGGATCAGCCGCTGGCGGCTTTCGCTTCGGCCATGTTAGCGCGGCGCCATCGTCAGTTATGCCGGCGCGACCGCCATTTTGCGCAACTGAATGAGGAACAGCGCCATGCGCTACGGATCGCGGCCAAGAAGCTGCGCTATGCTGCGGGGTTTTTCTCCGGGCTCTATCCGCGTAAGGCTTCGCGGCGGTATTTGCAAGCGCTTGCGGATTTGCAGGACGAGCTCGGTGTGCTCAACGACCAGGCCGTCACCGGGCGGCTGCTCGAACAAATCGGGGCGGACGACCGCGATCTGTTGCGGTGCCGCGCCAGCGGTGTGATGATCGGCTGGATTGCCTGCAAAACGCGTTTGCAGCTGGCCGGTATGGTGCGGGTATGGAATCGTTTCAATCGATGCAAGGTTTTCTGGGGAGGTAAAAATCATGTTTGAGTCAGCCGAGCTTGGCCACAAAATCGATAAAGCCACCTACGACAAGGAAGTGCCTGCTTTGCGCGTGGCGCTGCTTGAAGCTCAATTCGACCTGGCGAAGGCGGCG
>JAJXTJ010000079.1 GCA_021783895.1 Pseudomonadota bacterium
ATGGCCACGCCGTACCGCTGCCGCACATGGCGCACACTGAAAGCGGCGCAACGGACCTGGATGCGCCGGGTGAGCGAACCCCGGTCGAGCAGCCAGGGGCGGTAACGGGCGCAGCTTTCCGACAAACGGTTTTGCCACAAGGATTGCAAGTTCGGGTTCCTCTTGAATTCGGTGAGGGGTGAGGTGTTAAATTTGCGACGGTATATTTTTTGACTTTCCGCCTCACCCCTCACCCGTTACGTCAGATTATACCTTCAAGTACTGATCCACACCCGCCAGCCAGCGCTGCAAATGCCGCTCTGCCACTTCCGGCTGTTCAGCGAGGATTTTCTCGGCGATACGACGGGCCGCTTCGAGCAGATCGCTATCCCGTTCGAGGTCGGCGATCTTGAGCATCGGCGCTCCGCTCTGCCGCGCACCCAAAAATTCTCCCGGCCCGCGCAGCAGTAGATCCTGGCGCGCGATTTCGAAGCCGTCGCTGTTTTCGTAGATGATCTTCAGCCGCGCCCGCGCCGTTTCCGACAGAGGCGTCTGAAAAAGCAGGATGCAGGCGCTCTGCGCCGCGCCACGACCGACTCGGCCACGCAATTGATGGAGCTGGGACAGGCCGAAGCGCTCGGCGTGCTCGATCACCATCAGCGAGGCGTTGGGCACGTCCACCCCGACCTCGACCACCGTGGTGGCGACCAGCAGATGGATTTCTCCCGCCTTGAAGGCGGCCATGGTCGCCGCCTTGTCGCGGGCGTGCAGGCGACCATGCACCAGCCCCACTTTAAGCTCAGGGAAGGTGGCGGTCAGGGTTTCAAAGGTTTCCATCGCGGTTTGCAACTGGAGTTTCTCGGATTCCTCGATCAGCGGGCACACCCAGTAGGCCTGCCGGCCATTGAGGCAGGCATCGCGCACGCGCGCCACGACCTCGTCACGGCGGCTGTCGCCGACCAGTTTGGTGACGACCGGCGTGCGTCCCGGCGGCAATTCGTCGATCACCGAAACGTCGAGATCGGCGTAATAACTCATCGACAGGGTGCGCGGGATGGGGGTGGCGCTCATCATCAACTGGTGCGGCTGGATGCCCTTCTGTCGTAGCGCGAGGCGCTGGTGCACGCCGAAGCGATGCTGCTCGTCGATGATGGCCAGGCCGAGGTTGTGGAATACAACCTGTTCCTGAAACAGGGCATGAGTGCCGATCGCGAGCTGGGCTTCCCCTGCCGAGACCGCCATAAGCACCGCCTGCTTTTCCTTTTTCGGCAGGCTCGCCGCCAGCCAGACGACCTTGATGCCAAGCGGCTCCAGCCAGGCGGATAGTTTCTGATAATGCTGCTCGGCGAGGATTTCGGTGGGGGCCATGATCGCCGCCTGAAAACCGTTTTCTATCGCCTGCAAGGCCGCCAGCGCCGCGACGATGGTCTTGCCGCTGCCGACGTCGCCCTGCAACAGGCGCTGCATCGGGTGGGGCTTGGTCAGGTCGCGGGTGATCTCCGTCATGACGCGCTGCTGGGCGCGGGTAAGAGGGAATGGCAGCGCCGCCAGCAAGGCGTGGGTGAGCTGTTGCCGGGGCGGCATCGGTGCGGCGGACTGCGCACGCCGCCGCCGGTAATGCTGGTGCATGGAAAGCTGCTGTGCCAGCAGTTCGTCGAATTTGAGCCGCCGCCAGGAGGGGTGGGTGCGCTCGGCCAGCAACGCCAGCGGCGCATCCGGCGGGGGCTGGTGCAGATAGGTGATGCTTTCCGCAAAGGCGGGCAAACCCAGCGGGTGCAGGACTTCGTCGGGCAAGGTATCGGCCAGGTCGCATTCGGCGAGGGCGGCCTGCACCAGTTTGCGCAGTGCCGCCTGGGGCAGACCGGCGGTGGTGGGATAGATCGGCGTCAGCGCCTCGGCGACCGGTTCTTCCGCGCCGACCATGCGGTATTGCGGGTGCACCATTTCCATGCCGAAGAAGCCGTGGCGCATTTCTCCGAACAGCCGGATGCGCTTGCCCGTGGCGAGCTGCTTGATCTGGCTCGGGTAAAAATTCAGGAAACGCAGCGTCATCATGCCGCTGCCGTCCTCCACCCGGCATACCAGGGTACGGCGCGGGCGGTACTGAACGGTGGTGTCGGTGATTTCGCCCTCGACCTGGACGGCTTGCCCCTGCGGCGCATGGGCGATGGGGTGGATGCGGGTTTCATCCTGATAACGCAGCGGCAGGTGCAGCAGCAGGTCGTGAGCGGTGAACAGGCCGAGTTTGTCGAGCTTGGCCTGGATCGCCTTGCTTGCCTGGATGGATGCTGCGGTCATTCCCCGGCGAATAGAATGGCGTCCATTTCCACCAGCGCGCCGCGCGGCAGTTCCTTTACGCCCACCGCAGCACGCGCCGGGTAGGGCTGGTCGAAATAATGCGCCATGATCTCGTTGACCTTGGCGAAGTGGGTCAGGTCGGTCAGGTAAATATTGAGCTTGGCGGTATGGTTGAGCCCGCAGCTGGCGGCCTTGGCAACCTCGCCCAGGTTGAGGAACACCTGATGGATCTGCGCCTCGATGCCATCGACCAGAATCATGGTCTGCGCATCCAGCCCGATCTGGCCGGACAGGTAAACGGTGTCACCCACTTTCACGCCCTGGGAATAGGTGCCAATGGCGACGGGAGCGTTGGGGGTGGAAAGGATTTGTTTTGCCATGGGGTCTCCTTTCTATAATTTAGTCGGGCAAACCCCGGCCATGCCGGGGTCATTATGGTGCGCCTGGGAGCGCGGGGCGCAGTCAATATCGGCGACGCCTGTCGCAACCGGTTAATGCTGCAGCGTCGCGTCCTCGATGAGCACCTTATAGGCATAGCCCGAACCGAAATTTTTGTCGGTGCGGACAATACCCTTCACCATCAAGATATCCCCGATATTCGCCTGATCCTTTGTCGTCACGAGAACGTCGTTGGTATTGTTCGCGGCGGACCCCGATCCATCGCGCAGATGGATCCAGTTTTTCCCCATGATCCCCGAGTTGTACTTCACGACCCTGCCGTGAACCAGAACAGGCTTGTCCTTAAGTTCGGCACTCTTCGTTATGATTTCCGCAACGGTCCGTGCGTTCTCGCCGCTGGCCTTGGGGATAAGGATATCGCCATCGGATGCCATGGCAAGGCTGGGGTGAGTCGTAGCCACGCCATGGCCGGCACCCGGCGCACCGCCCAAGGTGCCGAAAAGAATCGTCGGGAAAGTCTTTTTCAGCGACTTGCTCTCAAAGTTTTTCATGGTTGCCGCGTTTTCAATCGTGACTTCGGCGCCGATCTTGACCGGCGCCGTGCTGACTGCGGCCCAGGTCTCGCCGTCCTTGGTCTTGAGGCGGAGGTAGGTGTAATTCGCAACGTCCTTGACCTCAAGAACCTTGCCCTTGACGGACGGGCCAGAATGAGCCATAGCCGTGGCAGGGACGGCACCCGGCGCACTGGCCAAGGTGCCGAAAAGAAGCTTCGGGAAAACCTTTTTCAGCGACTTGCTCTCGAAGTTGTCCATGGCTGACCAGCCTTCAATCGTGACTTCGGCGCCGATCTTGACCGGTGCCGTGCTGACCGCAGCCCACGTCTCGCCGTCCTTGGTCTTGAGGCGGAGATAGGTATAGTTCGGAACGTCCTTGACCTCGATAACCTCGCCCTTGACCGGCGCAACGGCAGGAGCGGGGCGAGTCGAAGCCACGGCGCCCGGAGTGCTTGCCCCCGCACCGGCCAAGGTGCCGAAAAGAATTCTTGGGAAAGTCTTTTTCAGCGCTGTGCTCGGGAAGTTTTTCATGACCACCGCGTCTTCAATCGTGACTTCGGCGCCCTTCTTGACCGGCGCCGTGCTGACCGCAGCCCAAATCTCGCCGCCCTTGGTCTTGAGGCGGAGGTAGGTATAACTCGGGACGTCCTTGACCTCGAGAACCTCGCCCTTGACGACGGATCCAAATGGGATGGGGGCGGGATTTTTGTCTGCCCACACGAATGTGGAAACAACAATCATGCAGATCGCTAACAGGGCTTTCATGGTCTGGAGTACTCCTTTAAAGTTGAGATCGGAGCATATCAGCAACGCCCGTCAGCGGCAATGTTGTCAGGCACTTGGTCGATGGCGGATCGCGGTCGAAACCGGCCATCCATGGGGGCGATTATCCCATCATCTAGCGGGCATATCCGAGTGACTTCAGGGCATCGAAAAGTTTTTCAGACAATAGCGCGTGACCTGCGGCATTTGGATGCGGGGCATCGCCTTTCATTTGCGGGTCAGAAAGAACTTCGGCGACTGCGTCTTCAATCAATGTGGCCGCATGTCATTGCAAAGCGGCACCGCCCGTGTCGCCGTTTACCCCGCCATTGACCACAACCCATCCCGTCCGACGCGCCAGCAAATCGGGCCACGCCTCGCCGGAAGTCACGTCGGCCCCCAGGCTGCTAGTGTTCCTTCCCGGTCATGGCGCCATCCATTTTCGGATGCTTGATGGTCAGCGGCTTTCCAACCGCTCCGGCATAAAACACCACAATCTTAACCGGTTTTGTGCCGACGTTACGGCCATTGTGCGGCGTATCCACTACTTCGGCCAACGCATCACCGGATTGCAAACGTTTTACCTCGCCACTCTTGAGCGTGATCTCCAGTGTGCCTTCCAGCACCATGGCGAACGATGGCACCGGATGCTCATGCCATCCCGTTTCTGCCCCCGGCGCAATCTCCACCAGCAGGCCGGTGATTTCCGCCTGCCCTTCGGGATAAACAATCGGCTTCCCATTCCAACTGCGGGTCGTTTTTAGTAGCGGGGTGACTTTGACTCCGGCAGAATTGTCCAGCGCATGAGCGCCCAGAGGCATCAACAAGGCCAACGTAAACACTATAAATCTTAAATTGAAGGTCATTATGATCTCATCCCATAACTTATTGATCTTTACGTGCCTCATGATTTTAAGGCATTTTGTCGGAAGACAATTTGTTCATTTAGAACGTAGAACGTCTTTTCAAAAAGGTGGCATCATTGCAACTGGTTTAATATCGAAAGAAAAACATCTTTGGACAGCCCCGAAAAAAGCTTACCTGGCGATCTCAAGGAATATGGTTGACGGATAAATCGGAAAATCCGGAAGCGTTGATGAAGCTGTCCCTGGGCGGGGACAAACGTGCCTACACGGTTCTGCTGCGGGAAACCGCGCGCTTTCTCCGGCCTTTTCTGTCCGCGCGCCTGAATTCCGGCCCCGAGGTGGACGACCTGTTGCAGGAAATCCTGCTTTCCATCCACAAGGCACGGCACACCTACGATGGCGAGCGGCCCTACAAGCCCTGGGTCTATGCGATCGCCAGGTTCCGTTTGCGGGATCATTTGCGCGCGCACTATGCCAATCACCTGCGCCACACCGTCGAACTGTCCGAGGTGGAAAATGATTTGCAATCGCCTGTAACCCAATCCGACATCAGCTACGAATCCATCAGCGGGGAAATCGAGAAGCTTCCGCCCATGCAGGCCGCCATCCTGCGGATGATGCATCAGGAAGGCTATACCGCCAAAGAGGTGGCGGAAAGGATCGGAATGAAAGAATCTGCGGTCAAGGTCGCGGCCCATCGCGCCTACAAGATATTGCGAAAGGTGCTGGAAAGATAATGGTAAATATCGAAGAACTGGTTGACAGCCTGGCCCGGGATGCCGCCCCGGTGAAGCCGGCACCCCATCCGCTCATGCTGAGCCTCGGATGGATGGCGGGGGCGGCGGTCTATCTCGTGGCGTCGCTCTGGATTTTCGGCCTGCGCCCGGACTTGATGCAAAAGCTTCACGAGCCGTGGTTCGTCGCCGAGGTGGGCTCCCTGATCCTGCTCTTCGTCGCCACGTCCCTGAGTGCCGCCGTGCTGGCCTTTCCCGATCTGCACCAGATGCGCAAGGCAGCCCTGGCGCCGTTCGGCCTGTTTGCCCTTTTCATCGCGATCATGTTTTTTGCCTGGCGCGCCGACGTGCCACCCGCGCCGCTACCCGTGCATAGCTTCAGATGCACGGTTTACATCATGTTGTTCTCGCTCTTGCCGGCCTCCTGGACGTTCTTCGCCATGCGCAAATTCGCCAGCACCCATTACCGTTGGGCGGGCAGTATCGCGCTGCTTACGGCCTTCAGCATCGGTGCGTTGTGGATGCGGCTGCATGAACTGAACGACTCGATCATCCACGTCATCCAATGGCATTATCTGCCCATGCTGGGCATCGGCCTTATCGGCTGGGGGCTGGGAAAAAGGTTGTTGAAATGGTAGTTTTCCGGATACTCCAGTCAGCCAAAAATCCCTAAACCGGACAAGCCGGAACCAAACAGTATCTTGTTATTTTGACC